>DASQDS010000232.1:0-3034 GCA_035634075.1 Pilimelia sp.
CGGGTATGGGCGGACCGGGTATGGGCTGCGTCACGTCCGCAAGTGTCAGCCCACGCCTGGTGACGCGCATAGTAGCCGGTTGGTCGCTAATAGTATCCGCCGGTCGGTGCGCCCGCCCCGTTCACCGGCGCGCGCCGGCCGCTCGCCGGACCCCGATCCAGCGACCCCCGGGAGAACCCGCCGCATCGACCGTCCACGCAACCTTCGGCGGCCCCCATCTCGTACGTGGGGAGACAACCGAACGCACGGAAGGAGTCGGATGCCGGAGCCGGAGACCTTCGAGGAGTTCGTCCAGAGCTTTTCGTATCGCCTTTTCCAGGTCGGGTGCCTGCTCAGCGGAGGCGACACGCACCGCGCGGAGGACCTGGTCGCCGACGCTTTGGCGAGGACGTATCTCGCCTGGCCCCGGGTGCGGTCCGGGGACGCCTTCGGCTACGCCCGCCGCACGCTGGTCAACCTCCACACCGACTGGTGGCGGCGGCTGCGCCGGCGTGAGTTGCCGACCAGCCGGCTGCCGGAGCGCGCCGACGGCACGGACCACGGCGGTGACGCCGCCCGGCGGGACGGCGTCATGCGAGCGCTGCGCCGCCTGACTCACAGGGAGCGGGCCGTCGTGGTCCTGCGGTACTTCCTGGACCTCACCGAGCGGGACACGGCCGCCGAGTTGGGCGTGTCGCTCGGCACGGTGAAAAGCACCAACGCCCGCGCCCTGGCCAAGCTGCGGGCGTCCCCTGACCTCGCCAAGCCGGGCCGGTTCACCGGGCCGGCACCGCAGCCGCCCCTCACCGTCCGCACGGCCCACTGGGAGAGTTGATGTCCGACACCGAGCGCCAGGTCAATCACCTGCGCCAGGCCATGCGCGCCGAGACGAACGACCTGCCGATGCACATCCCCATGGGTCGGATCCACCGCCGGTCGCGCGACCTCCGGGCGTTCCGGCGGGCCACGGTGGCCGCCGGGCTGGTCCTCGCCACCGTCGGGGCCGTGCCCGCGTACGGCTATCTCGGTGGCGGCCGGCCGCCCGGCGGCGCCGCGCAGTCCGCGGACGGTCCGGGGCGCGGGTGCGGTCGGGTCACGCCCGTCCCCGTGTGGCCGCCCGACTCCTCCACGGGCCCCCTTCTGGAAACCGGCACCGCCTTCACCGCCTTCACCGGCCAGCGGCGCGGCGTGGTCATCGCCCCTGGCACCACCGGGTCGCGGAACGCCGTGTTCATCGCGTTCCAATGGCCGCCAGGAAGCGTGGAGCCCATCTACCTGCTGCCTCTGCCGCCCGTTGCCGGCGGGCTGTTCACCGCCAAGGGACAGCGCTGGCCGTTCGAGAGCCGCCAGCTCCGGCTGAGCCGCGACCGCGTGCTCGACGTCGGCGTCTACAGCGGGCGGGCACACCGGATATCGGTCTCGTCGGACGGCCGCGCCGCGACCGCGCGCCTCAGCACGGGCAGTGCCGGCACGACGATCTTCTGGATCGAACGGGCGGGCGGCCCGCTGCCGACGAACTCCGAGCGGCTGACGATCACCGCGTACGACGCCGCCGGCCGCACACTGCACACGGCCACTGGCGACTCCCACACCGGCATTCGCGTGCTGGACCCGTACGGCAGCCCGCCGGCTTCCCGGGTTCCGCCCTGCAAACGCTGAACCGCGCGGGCCGCACGGCCGTACTTCTGCCCGAGGACGGGAGCGAAGGAGCAGGGGCGAGGGAGTACGAATGCGGATGCGGCCGGTGGTCGGCGCGCTCATGGCGTTGAGCCTCCTCTGGGTGGGGGGATGCGCGCGGGGTTCGGGAGTGGCAACGGGCCCCGCCACCGGTGGTATCGAGGCACCCGCTGCGGCGGCCGGCTCACAAGCCAGCCAGCCGGCCGCCGCGGCGGTGCCGCCGCTCCTGTCGTTCACCGGCACGACCCTCGACGGCGCCGCCTTCACCGGCGCCGCGCTGGCCGGGCGGCCGGCAGTCCTGTGGTTCTGGGCGCCGTGGTGCGCCGCGTGCGCCGGGCAGGCCGCGTCCATCGCGGACATGCAGGAGGCGTACGGCGACCGCGTCGGCATCGTCGGTATCCCCGGCCTGGGCGCCGAGCCCGCGATGCGGCAGTTCGTCAGCGAGCTGGGCGTGGGCGGCGTCCGGCACGTCAACGACCCCACCGGTGCCCTGTGGCGGCACTTCAAGGTGGTCGAGCAGAGCACCTACCTCATCCTCGACCGCACCGGGGAGACCGTGCACCAGGGCTGGCTGGACAGCCTGGAGTTCGAGTCCACGGTCGAGTCGCTCGCCGGCTGACCGGCGCCGGTCATGAGCGCGGCCCCGCTGCTCCTCGCCCTGACCGCCGGCATGCTGGGCGCGGTCAACCCGTGCGGCTTCGCGCTGCTGCCGGCGTACCTGTCGGTGTTCGTCGCCACCGATCCGGGCGGGCCGGCGCGCGGCGGGCCGGCGCGCTACGGGCCGGCGCGCTACGGGCCGGTGCGTCGGGCGCTTGCCTGCAGCGCCGCGCTGACCGCCGGGTACGCCGCGGTGTTCGGCGCATTCGGCCTGCTGGTCACGTCGGTGGCGGGCTGGCTCCAGCCACGGCTGCCGTGGTTGACCGTCGGGCTCGGCGTGCTGCTCGTGGGGCTCGGCGGCTGGCTGGTCGCCGGTCGGTCCGTGCCGGTGCCGGGCGTCCGCGCCCCGCGCGCCGGCCGGTCGCTGCCGGCCATGGCGTTGTTCGGGGCGGCCTACGCGCTGGCCTCCCTGAGCTGCACGATCGGCCCGTTCCTGGCAATCGTCGTGTCGACCCTGCGCGCCGGCTCCGCCGCCGACGGGCTCGCGCTCTTCTTCGCGTACGCCCTGGGTATGGGGCTGGTGGTGGCGGTGACCGCCCTGGCCGTCGCCCTCGTGCGCACGGCGGCGGTCGCGCGGCTGCGCCGGCTGACGGCGGCGGTGCCGCGCGTGGGCGGCGCGGTGCTGGCCGCCACCGGCGGTTACGTCGCCTACTACGGGTGGTACGAGCTGCGCCTCGCCGCGGACCCGCGCTCGGCGGTCGGCGACCCGGTCATCGGTGCC
>DASQDS010000233.1:0-1658 GCA_035634075.1 Pilimelia sp.
CCGAGGACGGCCGCAGCGACATCCTGGTCTACCACGACCGCAGCTACCGCGACATCACCGGCGACCCGCTGCGCGACCCCAACCGGCGCACCCGCATCCAGAAGCTGTACTGGAACCCCGACGGCACCCCCAACTTCGGCATCCCCGTCCCCGACGGCGCCACCCCCGTCCGGCTGCGCGCGCACAACCGGCCCGGCCGTTACCTCCGCCACGACGGCGCGCGCGCCCGGGTCGACGCCGACATGACCAACCTGGCGCAGTCGCAGTTCCGCTTCGTCACGGGCCTGGCCGGCAGGGGCACCGTGTCCCTGGAGTCGACCAGCAACCCGGGCCACTACCTTCGGCACCGGGGCTCCGGGGTGTGGCTGCAGGCCGGCGACGGCTCGGCGCAGTTCGCGGCCGACGCGAGCTTCCACCGCCGCGCCGGGCTGGCCGGCCGCGCCGGGGTCTCGCTGGAGTCGCTGAACCGGCCTCGCCGCTACCTGCGCCACGCCGACGGACTCGTCCACCTGGGACCCGTGCGGGGCGCGGGCGCACGCGGCAGCGCCACCTTCCACCTCGAGTAGCCGTCCCCCGCTCCCCGCGACCGTGCCCTCCGCACGGTCGCGGGGGGCGTCAGGCGGGCAGTGCCGCCAGCCGGCCGACGGCCTCGGCCAGCACCTCGCGCCGCTTGCAGAACGCGAACCGCACCAGCCGGCGGCCCGCCTCAGCGTCGTCGTAGAACACCTGTGTCGGCACGGCGACCACCCCGCACCGCTGCGGCAGCGACCGGCAGAACTCCAGGCCGTCGCGCCCGCCGAGGCCGGTGATGTCGGCCGTGACGAAGTACGTGCCGTCGGGCCGCAGGACGCCGAAGCCCGCCGCGGCCAGCCCCTCCACCAGCAGGTCCCGCTTGGCCTGCAGCTCGTCGCGCAGGCCGGTGTAGTAGGACCCCGGCAGGGCGAGCGCCACGGCGACGGCCGGCTGCAGCGGCGCCCCGTTCACGAATGTGAGGAACTGCTTGACCCGCAGCGCGGCGGCGACCAGCGGAGCCGGCCCGCTGGCCCAACCGATCTTCCAGCCGGTGCAGGAGAACGTCTTGCCCGCCGACGAGATCCGCAGCGTCCGCTCGCGCATCCCGGGCAGCGTGGCGAGGGGAACGTGCGGCGCCGCCGCGTCGGTGTAGGCCAGGTGCTCGTACACCTCGTCGGTGACGGCGTAGGCGCCGTACTCCTGGCACAGCTCCGCCACCAGCGCCAGCTCGGCCGGCGTGAAGACCTTGCCGGTCGGATTGTGCGGGGAGTTGAGCAGCACCAGCCGGGTGCGCCCGCTGAACGCCGCGCGCAGCTCGGCGGGGTCGACGGCGTAGCGGCCGTCCGCCCCCGGCCGCAGCGTGACCGGCCGCCGGGTCGCGCCGGCCAGCGCGATCGCGGCGGCGTACGAGTCGTAGTACGGCTCGAAGCACACGACCTCGTCGCCCGGCTCGCACAGCGCCAGGATGGCCGCCGCCACCGCCTCGGTCGCCCCGGCGGTGATCAGCACCTCGCCGTCCGCGTCGTACTCCAGCCCCCAGAACCGCCGCTGGTGCGCCGCGACGGCCGCCCGCAGCGCCGGGATGCCGGGGCCCGGCGGATACTGGTTCTGCCCGGAGCGCAGCGCCGCGGCGGCGGCCTCGAGCA
>DASQDS010000234.1:0-5589 GCA_035634075.1 Pilimelia sp.
TGGTGACCGGGTCACTCGGGGCCGCCGCCCGGCGCCGCGCGCTGGCGGAGGTCGCCGCCGGCGCCGCCGGGATCGTCGTCGGCACGCACGCGCTGCTGTACGAGGGTGTCGACTTCGCCGACCTCGGGCTGGTCGTCGTCGACGAGCAGCACCGGTTCGGCGTCGAGCAGCGGGACGCGCTGCGCGCCAAGGCGGAACAGCCGCCGCACGTCCTCGTCATGACGGCCACGCCGATCCCCCGCACGGTGGCGATGACCGTGTACGGCGATCTGGAGACCTCCACGCTGGCGGAGCTGCCGCAGGGCCGCTCGCCGATCGCCACGCACGTCGTCCCGGCGGCCGAGAAGCCGGCGTACCTGGAGCGGGCGTGGCGCCGGGTGCGCGAGGAGGTGGCGGCCGGCCATCAGGCGTACGTGGTGTGCCCGCGCATCGGCGACGCCGGCGCGGCCGCTGACGAGGAGCCGGCGGGTGAGGACGGCCGGCGGCCGCCGCTGGCGGTGCTCGAGGTGGCCCCGCTGCTGGGCGAGGGCCCCCTGCACGGCCTGCGGATCGGCGTGCTGCACGGCCGGCTGCCGGCGGACAACAAGGACGCGGTGATGCGTGGGTTCGCGGCCGGCTCGATAGACGTGCTGGTCGCCACGACGGTCGTCGAGGTGGGCGTCAACGTGCCCAACGCGACGGCGATGGTGGTGCTGGACGCGGAGCGGTTCGGGGTGTCGCAGCTCCACCAGCTGCGCGGCCGGGTGGGCCGGGGCTCCGCACCGGGGTTGTGCCTGCTGGTGACCGAGGCGGGCGAGGGCACGCCGGCGCGGGAGCGGCTCGACGCCGTCGCGTCCACACTGGACGGCTTCCGGCTCGCCGAGCTCGATCTGGAGCAGCGGCGCGAGGGCGACGTGCTCGGCGCCACGCAGTCCGGCCGGCGCTCGCACCTGCGGCTTCTCTCGCTGCTGCGCGACGCGAAGCTGATCGGCGACGCGCGGGTGGAGGCCATCAGCCTGGTGGAGGAGGATCCCGAGCTGGCCCGCCACCCCACCCTCGCGGCGGCGGTGGGCGTCCTCGTGGACGCGGACCGCGCGGAGTATCTGGAGAAGGGCTAGCAGCGTCCCGGGGCGAGCGGGCCGGGAGCGCGTCCCGGGGGGCCGCCGCGCGGCGGCCCCCCGGGACGGCACTGTCAGGCGGTGAAGCGCACCTGCCGGCGACGGCTCACCAGGTACATCACCAGGCCGGCGACGAGCAGTGCGGCCGCGGCCACGATGGCGGCGCCGGTCGCGGCGCCGGTCACCGGCAGGCCGCCGCCCGAGCCGCCGCAGTCGGCCGGCTCAGCGTAGGCGACGGTGACCGTCTCGGTGCCGTCACTGACCTCGACGGTCAGGCCTTCGGTGGCCGGGAACTCGACGGTCTCGTCCGTGCCGGCCACGAGGTCCACTGTGACCGGTGCGCCGGTGCTGGGCGTCAGCGTCAGCTCGATGTCCTCGCCACCGGTCGGGTTGGTGAACTCGAAGACCAGCTGGTCGCAGGTCGAGATCACCTCGGCACTGGGCTC
Source organism: Pilimelia sp. (assembly GCA_035634075.1). Classification (GTDB taxonomy): domain Bacteria; phylum Actinomycetota; class Actinomycetes; order Mycobacteriales; family Micromonosporaceae; genus DASQDS01. The sequence goes on from DASQDS010000234.1 coordinate 1,544, forward strand.
GGCCGGGGTCGGCGCCTCGCCGCTGGCGCTCGGCGTCGGGGTGACGGACGACTCCGGCGCCGGCGACACCGACGGGGTGGGGGCGGGGCTGGGCGACGCGGGCGCGGCGGGGGACGCGCTCGGCGAGACCGGCGCCGACGCGCTCGGGGAAACCGGCGGCGGGGTGTCCTTCTCGCACCTGTCCCGCTTGAACCACACCTTGCGGGTGGCGTCCTTGCCCTTCCACTCCCCGATGACCTTGCCGTCCCGCTCCCATTCCGCGAAGACGGTGAGCCGCGCCCACCGGGCGGTGGCGGGGACGAGTTGCACGCCGGTCAGCGTGCCGCCGGCCGGCACCGTCGCACCGACGGTGATGCCGGTGAGGCTGCCGCCGCCCGGCTCGGCCGAGACCGTCTTGATGGTCGCCGGGATGTCCTGCTCGCTGTTGCGCACGGTCCAGCTCACCACCCACTGGCCGTTGACCTTGTCGCACGCGTACGAACCTCTGACGATGCTGTGGTGCGCGCTGGCCGGCGTCGCCGAGACCAGCACGGCGGCGGTCGCGACAAGCAGGCCGGCGCCCAGGGCGGCGGCCCGACGGAAGACACGGGGACGGTTCAAGACGTACTCCTGACAGGGGGGCTCCAGGGGCACGGCGCGAGGGGGCGGAGGTCGGGGGATGGTGCGCGGCGACCTGCGTACGACGCCTCCCCGCGTCGCACACCGGCGGGTGTCCGCCGGCACAGCGCCCGACCTTAGCGGCACTTTAAGCGGTAGGGAAGCCCATCGTTGTCCGTCTCCCGGGTGGCATTCAGGTGTTCACATTCGTCGACGTCCAGTGTGGGCTCGGTGACAGAGCGTCTTTGCCACGCGAGCGCGGCGTCATCGCGTACCGTCACCAGCGTGACCAGGATCGTCGCGGGCGCGTTGGGCGGGCGGCGGCTGGCCGTGCCCGCCGGCGACCGCACGCGGCCCACGTCCGACCGGGTCCGGGAGGCGCTGTTCAGCACCCTGTCGTCCCTGGTGGATCTGGCGGGGGCGCGGTTCGCCGACCTGTACGCCGGCTCGGGCGCGGTGGGCCTGGAGGCGCTGAGCCGGGGCGCCGCCGAGGTGCTGCTGGTGGAGTCGGATCCGCGGGTCGCCCGGGTGCTGCGGGGCAACATCGCCGCCCTGTCCGCGGGGGGCGGCGCCCGGCTGGTGGTGGGCAAGGTCGCCACGGTGCTGACCGCCGGGAATCCCGGCCCGCCGTACGACGTCGTGTTCGCCGACCCGCCGTACGCGATGCCGGCGGCGGAGGTCACCGCGGCGCTGGCCGCGCTGGTCGACGGCGCCTGGCTGGCGGCGGACGCCGTGGTGGCGGTGGAGCGGTCCACCCGTTCGCCGGAGCCGGCCTGGCCGGCGGGTGTGCGCGGCGAGCGCAGCCGGCGATACGGGGAGAGCACGATTTGGTACGGTCAGCGATCATGAGGCGTGCCGTCTGTCCGGGTTCGTTCGACCCGGTGACCAACGGTCACCTGGACATCGTCGGGCGGGCCAGCCGGCTCTTCGACGAGGTCATCGTGGCCGTGCTCATCAACACCGCCAAGACCGGGCTGTTCACGGTCGAGGAGCGGATCGCGATGCTGCGTGAGGTGACCGCGCCGTACCCGAACGTGCGCGTGGAGTCGTTCCGCGGCCTGCTGGTCGACTTCTGCCGGGAGCAGGGGGCCGCGGCGGTGGTCAAGGGCCTGCGGGCGGTCAGCGACTTCGACTACGAGCTGCAGATGGCGCAGATGAACATCGGCCTGGCGGGGGTGGAGACGCTGTTCATGCCCACCAACCCGCTGTATTCCTTCCTCTCCTCCAGCCTGGTCAAGGAGGTGGCGAAGTGGGGCGGCGACGTCTCCACCCACGTCCCCGACCTGGTGGCCCGCCACCTCCTGACCCGGGTCCACACCCCGAACCCCTGACCTCGCCGGGGTGATCAAGGGATTGGTGCCACGACACGCCGCATGACGTGGCACCAATCCCTTGATCACCCGAGTGGGGGCGCCCGGCGACGCGCCCGGCGGGGGAGGGTTGGGGTGGGGGTGTTCGGTGGGGGCCCATGATGTGTGCAGCAGCAACTTGGCCCCAGGCCTCATCATGGACGTCGACAACGGTGCGTCGGCGGCATCGCGGGCGGGCCGACGGACGACGGGAGTGAGGCGCCGGTGGACCCGCTCGATCGGATCGACGAGATCATCGCCATGGTCGAGACTGCGCGGTCGGTCCCGATGTCCCGCAACACCTGCATGGTCGACCGGGGCGAGACGATCGGCTACCTGGAGGACCTGCGCGCCGAGCTGCCCGCGGAGCTGCGCCGGGCGGCGGCGCTGCTGGAGGAGCGGGACAAGATCATTGACGCCGGCAAGCGCGAGGCGGACCGCATCATCAGCGAGGGTGAGGCGGAGCACGCCCGGCTGGTCTCGGTGAACGAGATAACGGTGTCCGCGGAGCACGAGGGTGCCCGGCTGATCGCCGAGGCGCGGGCGGAGGCGCAGCGCCTGCGCGAGGAGGTCGACGACTACGTGGACACCGCGCTGGCCAACTTCGAGCAGTTCCTCACCCGGGCCCTGGCGTCGATAGAGCGCGGCCGGGACAAGATGCACGCACTGCGCGAGATCGGCACGTTCGTCACCGAGGAGGGGGAGCGGCCGCTGCCGTTCTGACCGGGCCGGCTTCGGTGGGAGGGGCGTTCGACGGGCCGGGCCGGGCTCAGGTAACCTGACATGTCGGCCTCTCCGGCCGGAGACTCATCATGCCTCAGCACACGCCGCAACACCTCGATCCCAGGTCGCCGCTGGTCCTCGACACGAGGGACCTCCCGCGCCGCCCTGGGGCGATGCGTGCCGTCTGGCGGGTTGTGCCGGCGCCGGCGAGCCTCGGCCTGGAGTTGATCGGCGTGCCCGAGGGCGCGGAGTTGAGCCTCGATCTGCGGCTCGAGTCCGTTTCCGAGGGCGTGCTCGTCTCGGGGTCCGTCACCGGGCCCGTCGTGGGGGAGTGCGGCCGCTGCCTGCGCCCGATCGACGACTCCGTGACCGTCTCGATCCAGGAGCTGTTCGCCTACGAGCACAGCACCACGGACGAGACGACCGAGGAGGACGAGGTGGGCCGGCTGCAGGGCGATCTGATCGACCTGGAGCCGACGCTGCGGGACGCGCTGGTGCTCGAGTTGCCGCCGCACCCGCTGTGCCGCCAGGACTGCCCGGGGCTCTGCCCCGAGTGCGGGGGCCTCTGGGACGACCTGCCGGCCGACCACGGCCACCAGCAGGCGGACGCGCGCTGGGCCGCACTGAGCAAGCTGACCATCACTGAGGAGTAAAGAGCCGTGGCCGTCCCCAAGCGGAAGATGTCGCGCAGCAACACCCGGTCGCGCCGGGCGCAGTGGAAGGCCACTGCCGTCGCGACCATCGCGTGCCCGCAGTGCAAGTCCCCGAAGCTCCCGCACACCGCGTGCAAGGTTTGCGGCACCTACAACGGCCGTCAGGTCATCGAGGTCTGATCCGGTCGTAGTGACGCGCCCGGCCACAGGTCCGTCGGCGCGCACGCAGCGGCGAACGCCCGGTGCCCCGCTCCGCCCGCCCGGCGGTCCGGGCACCGCGCGGATCGCCGTCGACCTCCTCGGCGGGGACGATGCTCCCGCCGTCGTGGTTGACGGCGCTCTGCGGGCCTGCGGCGCCGACCCTGACCTCTCCCTGTTGCTCGTCGGCCCCGCCGCGGTGGCCGACGAGGTTCTTGGCGCCCTCCCGCCGGCCGACCGCGCCCGGGTGGCGGTCCGCCCGGCTCTCGGCTCGGTCGGCATGGCCGACGCGCCCGTCCGGGGCACCCGCCCCGACACCACCGTGCGCGCCGCCGTCGGGGCGGTGGCGGACGGGCACGCCGACGCCTTCGTGTCCGCCGGTGCCAGCGGCGCGATCGTGACCGCTGTCGCCCTGGTCCTCGGCCGCTACCCCGGCCTGCGCCGGCCCGCCCTCGCGGCGACCCTGCCGGGCGTCGCCGGCCCCGTGGTCCTGCTTGACGTCGGCGGCTCGGTGGACAACCGCCCC
>DASQDS010000235.1:0-1646 GCA_035634075.1 Pilimelia sp.
CGGCGCACGCCGCACCGGCGGCCCCGGTGGCGGCCACCACGGGCACCGCCCACCGGCCGGGCCACACCTCGACGAGCAGCCACGCGGCGAGCACGGCGCCGAGCGGGATCGCCGAGCGCTGGAAGTAGAGCTGGCTGCCGCCGGCGTGGAACATCGTCCACATCACGCCGAGGCCGGCCGCGACCGCGCCGGCGAGCAGCCACGCCGCCGGGTCCCGGCGCGGCCGCCGCCGGGCAGGCAGCAGCACGCCGGCCAGCACCGGCAGGTGCAGGACGAGGAACGCGCCGACCACGGACAGGGCCAACAGCCAGCCTGCCGCCGGGGCGCCGGCCAGGCCCGCCGGCAACCAGCCGGGGACCGTGCTGGTCTGGCCCGCCCCGAGCGTCGCCCGGTACGGGGTCACCCACTGCAGCGTGCTGAACGCCTGCGGGTGCAGCCCGCCGCCCGCCGGGTCCACGAAGAGCGGCAGGCCGGCCAGCAGCGCCGCCAGCAGGGCCCCGGTCGCCGCCACGGCCGGCCACGGCACGCGCCGGCGCAGCACCGCGGCGGCGGTGCCGGCCACGGCCATCCCGACCAGCAGCAGGGGTACGCCGCTGGCCTTCGCCCCGGCGCAGAACAGCCCGACGGCCGGCAGCAGGACCCAGGCCCGGCCCAGCCGGCGCCCCCGCACCGCATCGACGCACAGGGCGGCGAGCAGCAGCAGCGGCGGCCCCAGGAAGGTCAGCGAGGGGCTGGCCAGGGACATCGCCGAGTTGGTCGGCACGAGCGCCGGCCCGCCGAAGCCCAGCGGCACCGCGAGGACGGCGGTCCCGGCGGCCACCGGGCCGGCCCACCATCGCCCGGCGACCTCCCGGGCGACGGCGGCGGTTGTCACCACGAGGAGCACCATGATCGGCGCGAGCCACAGCCGGAACACCACCGTGAGCGGCTCCACGCCGGCGACCGTGCTGGCCGCCGCCATGTGCGCGTGGGAGAGGAAGTGGTAACTCAGCGGTTCGCCGGCGAGCTGCGGCAGCTGGAACGGCATGGGCCGCATCAGCTCCCGGACCAGCGACAGGTGGTAGAGCATGTCCGGGTAGTAGTCGGCGGTGGTCGGGCGCAGCGGGTAGGCCCGCCACTGGCCGACCGCCCACAGCGCCGCCGCCCCGGCGGCGCCGGCCACCCCCCAGTGCCACCCGACCGGCAGGGCGCGCGGTGCGTCGATCCGCCAGTGCCGCCGCAGCGCCGGCACGGCGGCGAACGCCAGCAGCACCGCCACCGGCCACGCCCGCAGCGGCAGCGGGTGACCCACGGCCGCGGCGCCGGCCCACACCGCGGCCTCGCAGACCAGACCGACGACGGCGCCGTACGCCAGGTCCTCCGGCCAGCTACCGCGGCTGCCGCGCAGGGTGCGGTAGATCAGCGTGCCGGGCGCGGTGACGGCGAGCAGCCAGTAGGCGCCGAACCGGGCGACCGCGGTCTCCGGCGTGCCGGCCAGCGCCAGCGCGGCGAGCCAGGCCACGCCAGCGAGGAACCAGGGCAGGGCACGGTACGCCGCGACCCGCCACCGGCCGCCGCGCGGGCGGCCCGGCCCCGGCGGTGCCGGCGCGTCCGCGCCGCGAGTGGCCACGCCAGCGGACACGTCGGCTCCCCCCGTCCCGCGGCCG
>DASQDS010000236.1:0-2108 GCA_035634075.1 Pilimelia sp.
CGAACACCGACGGCGGCAACGGGCCGAGCAACGCGCGGCGGGCGGAGCGTGGCAGGACTCCGGGTATGTGTTCGTCGCCGAGGACGGGGCGCCGCTGCACCCCCCGACTTCCTAACTCGCCGGTTCCACCACCTGGTCGGCGAGTCTGGGCTGCCGCCGATCCGGCTGCACGACCTGCGTCACGGCGCGGCCAGCCTCGCCCATTGCGCGGGCGTGGACCTCAAGACGGTGCAGGCGCAACTCGGGCACAGCAGCATCGTGCTGACCGCCGACACCTACACCAGCATCCTGACCGACCTGCCCGCCTACGCAGCCGAGGCCACCGCCCGGCTTGTCCTGACCGCCGCGGCCCGCAACCCCGGCCACCGGCACCGCGGCAACTGTCACTCGGCAACTGGGGTCTGCTCACGGTCACGGACCCGGCGGCCGCGGCGACGACGTTCAACTGGCTCGTCATGGGCGCGCCGCTGAACGAGGCGATGCTGCTCGGCGATGACGCCGTCCCACCTCCTCCGGCGCGGCTGCGCGAGCACGTCGAGGAAGCCACGCGGCTCTTCCTGGCCGGGCACCAGAGCCCGCGTGGCGTCGACCCGCCCGCGCGTTCATGGGGGTCGGACGGGGCGCCGTCGTCCGCCGACGCTGACCCGCCCGGCGGACCGGCGAGCCTCAGCTGACGGCGAGCCGGATACCGGTACGCCCCGCACGGCGGCCGGCCGGCATCAGGGTGCCGGGGCCGCTGACCGGCCGGACCCGGGCTGCTGCCCCATCGGCGGCGCCAACGGGCACGCCACCCGTGCGCGCCGGCAACACCATGGAGCGCCGGACGTGGGCTCTGCCCACCCGCAGCGAGGCAGCCTGGAGGCGCCATGACACCACCCGCGATAACACAGCGCGCGACGACACAGCGCGCACGGCGGTTCGGCATCCGCCCGCTCTCCGCGCGGGTAGCCCAGCTCGACTACCCGGGGCGGCACCGGGCCCGGCGCTCGACCGCCCTGATCCTGGCCGCGGTGCTCCTGGCCGCCACTCAGGTCGGCGTACAACTGGCCGCGGCGAAGCCCGCCGAGGCGGTGTCCGGGCTCATCCGGGTGGTGAGCGGGTCCCTCTTCGACTCCAACCCGGTCAAGACGGCGAACGCCGTGTGCCCCACCGGCACCGTGGTGATCGGCGGCGGCGGTGCCATCAACGACCTCGGTTTCCGGACCGTCCGGCTCACCGCGATGGTGCCCGTCGGGGGCGGCCTCAACGACTTCTACCGGGTGACCGCGATGGAGCCTGCCGGCGGCTTCTCACTGGAGTGGACAGTGACGGCGTTCGCGCTCTGCGCGCACCCGCTGCCCGGCCTGGAGATCGTCTCCCGGCCGACGGAGCGCACGTCCGGGGCGTTCAAGCACGCCATCGCCCGGTGCCCCAGCGGCAAGCGGGTGCTGGGCACCGGCGGGGACACCGGCCTGTTCCCGCAGGTGGGCCTGCACCTCGTGCGCCCGGACAGCCCGCTGACGATCGGCCGCGCGTCGGGCCGGGCGGACCCGGGCTTCACCGCCGCGTGGTTCATGCGTGCCTACGCCGTCTGCGCCAACGCGGTGCCCGGCCAGCAGAATCAGGCGCGGGTGGTGAACGCCTCGACGGCGACCGTGTCGTGCCCGGCCGGCACCGTCGTCCACGGCGCCGGGGGTGGCGGCGGCATCGTCGACCTCGGCCCCTTCTTCCTGGTAGGCGTCGTTCCCGCCGCGGACCTGCGGTCCGTGACGGCGACGATGACCGGCACCCCCAACCAGGGCGGGATGGTCGCGCAGGCCACCTGCGCGAATTGACCCACGCGGGCCGGGCGCCGCGGCGCCCGGCCCGCGAGCGGCGCCGATCAGTGGATCGTCATCGCATAGGCATGGGCCAGCCCGGCGACCGGTCTCGGCAGAAGCCGCCAGGCGTTGCTGCTCCTGCAGGGCAGCCGCAAGCGCGCGTTGGCACGGCCCAGGGCACGCCGACGGAGTTCCATGCGCACCGCTGCCGCCCGGACCGCCTTCAGCTCGATTGGAGCCGCGCGGCGACGTCCCGGTTGGCCCGCTCCAGCTAGACGGCGGAGACGTCCAGAACCGGGTCTGTCAAGA
>DASQDS010000237.1:0-5738 GCA_035634075.1 Pilimelia sp.
CGCGCGGCCGTCCGAGGTCGTCTTCACCGGTGGTGGCACCGAGAGCGACATCCTCGCCGTGAAGGGCATCTTCTGGGCCCGCCGCGCCGCCGACGGCCGGCGCGTGCGCGTGCTCGCCAGCGCGGTGGAACACCACGCCGTTCTCGACTCGGTGGAGTGGCTGGCCCGCCACGAGGGCGCCGAGGTCAGCTGGCTGCCGGTGGAGGCCGACGGCCGGTTGGCGCCGGGCGCGCTGACAGCGGCGCTGGACGCGCACGGTGACTCGGTGGCGCTCGTCACCGCCATGTGGGCCAACAACGAGGTCGGCACGCTCCAGCCCGTGCCGGAGCTGGCCGCGTTGGCCGCCGCGCGCGGCGTGCCCCTGCACACCGACGCCGTACAGGCCGCCGGCCAGGTGCCGGTCGACTTCGCCGCCAGCGGCGTCGCCGCCCTCACCGTCACCGGGCACAAACTGGGCGGCCCCGTGGGCGTGGGCGCGCTGCTGCTCGGCCGCGACGTGCCGTGCACCCCGCTGCTGCACGGCGGCGGCCAGGAGCGGGACGTCCGTTCCGGCACCCTGGACGCCGCCGGCATCGTCGCGTTCGCCGTCGCGGTGGAGGTCGCGGTCAAGGGCCAGCAGGAGTACGCCGCCCGCGTCAGCGCGCTCCGCGACGACCTGGTGGCGCAGGTCCGTGCGGCGGTGCCCGACGCGGTCTACAACGGAGACCCGGCCGAGCGGCTGCCGGGCAACGCGCACTTCTCCTTCCCCGGCTGCGAGGGCGATGCGCTGCTGCTCCTGCTCGACGCGCAGGGCATCGCCTGTTCCACCGGCTCGGCCTGCTCCGCGGGGGTGGCCCAGCCGTCGCACGTCCTGCTGGCGATGGGCGCCGACGACGACCGGGCCCGGTCGTCCCTGCGCTTCACGCTGGGCCACACCTCGACGCCGGCGGACGTGGCGGCACTGATCGCCGCGCTGCCCGCCGCCGTGGAGCGGGCCCGCCGGGCGGGCGCGATCAAGTCCGCCCGCCCGTAGCGGCGCGCGACCTTTGTTACGGTGGGTGCGTGAGGGTGCTGGCCGCGATGTCCGGCGGGGTCGACTCGGCCGTGGCCGCGGCCCGCGCCGTCGCCGCCGGTCACGACGTCACCGGCGTGCACCTGGCGCTGGCCCGCAACCCGCAGGCGTACCGGTCCGGCGCCCGCGGCTGCTGCACGCAGGAGGACGCGCGCGACGCGCGCCGGGCGGCCGACGTGATCGGCATCCCGTTCTACGTGTGGGACATGGCGGACCGCTTCCACGCCGACGTCGTCGACGACTTCGTCGCCGAGTACGCGGCCGGCCGTACCCCCAATCCCTGCCTGCGCTGCAACGAGAAGATCAAGTTTGCCGCGGTGCTGGACCGGGCCGTGGCCCTGGGCTTCGACGCCGTGGTCACCGGCCACCACGCGCGGCGCGGGCCGGACGGCCTGCTGCGCCGCAGCGTCGACGCCGCCAAGGACCAGTCGTACGTCCTCGCGGTGCTGACCCGCGAGCAGCTCGCCCGGTCGGTGTTCCCGCTCGGCGACTTGACGAAGGCGCAGGTGCGCGCGGAGGCAGCCGCCCGGGGCCTGGCGGTGGCGGACAAGCCGGATTCGCACGACATCTGCTTCATCGCCGACGGCGACACCCGGGGGTTCCTGGCCGGGCGGCTGGGCGAGGAGGCCGGCGACATCGTCGACGGCGCGACCGGCGCGGTCCTCGGGTCCCACGCCGGCGCGTACGGCTACACGGTCGGGCAGCGGCGCGGGCTGCGGCTGGATCGGCCGGCCCCGGACGGCCGTCCCCGGTACGTCCTCTCCATCACGCCCACGACGAACACGGTGACCGTGGGCCCCGCCGAGGCGCTGGACGTGTCCACGGTCCGGGCCCGGCGCCCGGTCTGGACGGCCGGCCCGCCGCCGGCGGCCCCGGTGGAGTGCGAGGTCCAGCTGCGGGCCCACGGCGACACCGTGCCGGCTACGGTGCGCGTGGCCGGGGACGACGTGCTGGCCACGCTGGTGCGCCCGGTGCGTGGCGTCGCCGCCGGCCAGGCCCTGGTGGCGTACCTGCCGGACCCGGCGGGCGACGTCGTTCTTGGCTCGGCGACGATTGCCTGATCGGCTCAGGGCCCTCGGCCGGTAAGGTGATGCGCCATGGCCCAAACAACCTGGCCGTGGCCGGCCGGCGCGGCATCCGGGATCGGCTCGTTCCCCGGCACCGACATCGCCGAGGCGCTCCGCGTCGTCCTCGGCGAGCTGCCGGATGTGCCGCACCTGCCTGAGCTGCCCGCGCGCGGGCCCGGCGCCGACATGGTCGGGCGGGGCGCGGGCTTCCTGGTGGAGATGCCGGTCGAGCTGTACGCGGGGCAGTGGCGGGTCGCCGCTCGCCCGGGCCGCGACCTGCGCCGCACCCGGGACCTGCTGGAACGCGACCTGGACGAGCTGACTGAGCAGGCCGGCGGCTACGTCGGGCCGCTGAAGGTCCAGGCCCCCGGGCCGTGGACGCTCGCCGCCACCGTGGACCTGCCGCTGGGCGGGCGGCTGCTCCGCGACCACGGGGCGGTGCACGACCTGGCCGGCTCGCTCGCCGAGGGCCTGGCCGCGCACGTCGCGGACGTCCGGGCGCGGGTGCCGGGCGCCTCGGTGCTGCTCCAGCTCGACGAACCCGCGCTGCCGGCCGTGCTGGCGGGCCACGTGCCGACCGAGAGCGGCCTGGGCGTACTGCGGGCCGTCGAGCGCGGCACGGCGGTGGGCGCGCTCGCCCGCGTGGTGGCCGCGGCCGGCGTGCCGGCGGTGGTGCACTGCTGCGCGGCGGACGTGCCGCTGGACGTGATCCGCGCCGCCGGTGCCGTGGGCGTCTCCCTCGACCTGGCGCTGGTGACCGACCTCGACCCGCTCGGCGAGGCGATCGACGCGGGGCTCGGGCTGCTGGCCGGCGCCGCGCCGACGCGCCCCGCCGAGGCCGGCGCGGCGCCGTCGTCGGCGGCGGTCGCGGACCCCGTGCGCACGCTGTGGAGCCGCCTGGGCTTTTCGCCGGCGCGCCTGCCCGAGCAGGTCGTGGTCACGCCGGCCTGCGGTTTGGCCGGTGTGGCCGAGGGGTACGCGCGCGCCGTGCTGACCGCATGTCGGGACGCGGGCCGCCGGCTGCGAGACGAGGCAAACGCGTAGAAGAGTGTCATAGGGGTAGGGCATGATTCGCGCACGGACATCGATGGAAGGGAGAGGCTGTGATCGGTCGCCTGTACTCCGTCGTCCTCGACTGCCCCGATCCGCGGGCGCTCGCGGGCTTCTACGCGGAGCTGACCGGCCTCCCGGTGGTCCGCGACGACGACGATTGGGTGACGGTCGGTGACCGGGAGTCCGGCCGCGCCGCGCTCTGCTTCCAGCGGGCGCCCGGGCACCGGCCGCCCACGTGGCCCGATCCTGGCTCGTCCCAGCAGTTCCACCTCGACGTCCACGTGGCCGACGTGGACGAGGCGGAGGAGCGGGTGCTCAAGCTGGGCGCCCGCCGGCTGCCGGGCGAGGGCGGCGACTTCCGGGTGTACGCGGACCCGGCGGGCCACCCGTTCTGCCTGGTGTGGGATTGATTGTGCAGCGGGCGGCGGGGTCGCTGTTCGGTCTCGCGTACGGGGACGCTCTCGGCGGGCCGACCGAGTTCCTGGCCGTCGCGCAGATCGAGGAGCGCTACGGCCAAGCCGGCCCGCGCGACCTGACCGGCGACCCGGCGCTCGTGACCGACGACACGCAGCTCGCGCTGGCCGTCGCCTGGGCGCTGCACGAGGCGGACGGCCCGACGCCCGAGCTGCTGGAGCCCTTGCTGCGCAAACGCTTCGTTGACTGGTCGCTCAGTCCGGACAACAACCGGGCGCCCGGCGGCACCTGCGTGCAGGCCTGCGCCGCGCTGGCGGCGGGCCTGCCGTGGACCGACGCCACCGTGGTCACGTCGAAGGGCTGCGGGGCCAACATGCGGGTCACGCCGGTCGGGCTGGCGCCGGGCTTCGACGCCGAGACCCTGGCCGGCGCGGCGCAGCTGCAGGCCGGCCTGACCCACGGCCACCCGACCGCCCTGGCCGCGAGCGAGCTGACCGCGTTCGCGGTGTGGCTGCTGTTGCACGGCGCCCCGCTGGTCGACCTGCCGCGGCTGCTCCGCGAGCGCGGCCGGGAGCAGCGGGAGGTCTACCGCGACGAGTGGCTGGGCAACCTGTGGCGGCACGCGGGGGACCCGAGCCCCGCCGCGTACGCGACCCGGGGCTGGGACGAGTGCCTCGCGGCGCTGGACAGGCTGACCGCGGCGCTGCGCCGCCGCGACGACGGCCGGGACGCGAGCCTGGCCACCGGCGACGGCTGGATCGCGGAGGAGGCGCTGGCCACCGGCCTGTACTGCGCACTGCGGCACCGCGACGACCCGGTGAGCGGCCTGGCCCGGGCCGCCAGCACCTCCGGTGACTCCGACTCGATCGCCGCGCTGACGGGTGCGTTCCTCGGGGCGGCGCACGGCCTGGCCGCCTGGCCGCCGGACTGGGCGACCCGCATCGAGTACGCGGACCAGCTGGCGGCCCTGTCCACCATCTGGGACGTGGAGTGACGGGGCCGCCACCATGCGCCTCGGGTCAGCGCTGACCGGCGGCACAGGCCACGGCGCCCCGGCGCCCCGGCGAGGCGGGACCAGCCGACGAGCGCCCGATCTCGTCCGGCCCCGTCGGCGTGCCGCCATTGGCCCACCGCAACGGGTGCCCTGCCCCGAGACATAAGGATCACCGCCCCAACGCCCGCCCCCTCAGCGCGATCTTGGTCCCCTGACCCCCCAAAACGGTAGCCACGGGACCAAGATCTCCAAGACATGCCGAGCTTCGCACTTTCGGGACGGTGTCCGGCGTGGAGTGGCGGGGCACGATCGTCGCCGGGCCTCTCGATGTCTCCGCTGCGCCGCGCGGCGCTTACGGTTGACGCCATGCGATTCGGGGTGCTGGGTCCGGTGGCGGTGTGGACCGACGCCGGCGAGCCGGTCACCGTTCCCGGGGCGAAGGTCCGGGCGCTCCTGGCCGACCTGCTGGTGAACGAGGGCCGGTCGGTGTCGACCGACCGGCTCGTCGACGACCTGTGGGGCGAGAGTGCCCCCGCCAACCCGACCGGGGCGTTGCAGGTGCGCGTCTCGCAGCTGCGCAAGGCCCTCGACGAGGCGGAGCCGGGCGCCCGCGAGCTGGTGGTGTCCCGGCCGCCGGGCTACCAGCTGGCGGCGCGGCCCGACGCGGTGGACGCCGGCCGCTTCGCCGACCTGGCCGCCCGGGCGGGCGCGGCAGCTGACCCGCGCGAACGGGCGGCGCTGCTCGCCGGCGCCCTCGCGCTGTGGCGCGGTCCCGCCTACGCCGACGTCGCCGACGAAGAGTTCGCCCGGGCTGCGGTCCTGCGGCTGGAGGAGCAGCGGCTGGCCGTTCTGGAAGCCGACGCCGAGGCACGCCTGGAGCTGGGGGAGCACGGCCTGCTCGCCGGCGAGCTGAGCGACCTGGTGGCCCGCCACCCGCTGCGCGAGCGGCTGCGCGCCGCGCACCTGCGGGCGCTGTACCGGGCCGGCCGGCAGAGCGATGCGCTGGACAGCTACACGGACCTGCGCCGGCGGCTCGCCGACGAGCTCGGCCTGGACCCGAGCCCGGAGCTCGTCGCCCTGCACCGGGCGATCCTCGACCAGGACCCGGGCCTGGCGGCACCGGTCCCACCGGCACCGGCCGCCGGACCGCCGCCGGGTT
>DASQDS010000238.1:0-4619 GCA_035634075.1 Pilimelia sp.
AGCGCCCCGCTCGAGGTCGACGTGCCGCCGCTCGGCCCGGCGGACCGGGCGGCGATCTGGCGTACCGTGCTCAACGGCCAACTGGCCGCGGGCGTCGACCCCGCCGCGGCCACCGCCCTCTTCGTCTTCGGCGGCCCGGCGAACCGGCGGGCCGCCGAGGCCGCCCGCGCCCTGGCCGCCGCCGAGGGCGGCCCCGTCGACGAGACCCACCTGCGGGCCGGTGCCCGGGGCCAGAACGCTGCCGGGCTGGAGCGGCTGGCCCGGCGGATCACCCCGGAGGTGGGCTGGGCCGACCTGGTGCTGCCCGACCCGGTGGTGGGCCTGCTGCGCGAGGTGGCCGGCCGCGCGCGGCACCGGCAGCGCGTCCTCGCGGACTGGCGGATGCGGCCCGGCGGGGGTCGCGGCCGGGGCGTGACGGCCCTGTTCGCCGGCGACTCCGGCACCGGCAAGACGATGTCGGCGGAGGTGGTCGCCGGCTCCCTCGGGCTCGACCTGTACGCGGTCGACCTGGCGTCGGTGGTGGACAAGTACATCGGCGAGACCGAGAAGAACCTCGAACGCATCTTCAGCGAGGCGGCCGACGTCAACGCCGTGCTGCTGTTCGACGAGGCGGACGCCATCTTCGGCAAGCGCTCCGAGGTGCGCGACGCGCACGACAGGTACGCCAACATCGAGAGCGCGTACCTGCTGCAGCGGATGGAAAGCTTTGACGGCCTGGCCATCCTCGCCACCAACCTGCGGGCCAACCTGGACGAGGCGTTCACCCGCCGGCTGGACGTGGTGGTCGACTTCCCGCTGCCCGACGAGGCCGGCCGCCGGGCGCTGTGGGACGGCTGCCTCGGCCCGGCCCTGCCCCGCGCCGCCGACCTGGACCTGGGCTTCCTGGCCCGGGTGTTCAAGCTGGCCGGCGGGCACATCCGGTCGGCGGCCATCACCGCGGCGTACCTGGCCGCGGACACCGGCGGGCCGGTCGGGATGGCGGAACTCGTCGGCGCGGTGGGCCGGGAGTACCGCAAGCTGGGCCGGCTGACGCTGGAGAGCGAGTTCGGCGAGTACCTGGACCTGATCGGCTGAGCGGGGGGTCAACTATGCGGGGACACAGCGAATTCGATGCCGGGGCGGCCGCCCGCCCGCGCGGCGACAGGCTGACGCCGGCCGCGTCCGCGGCCGACGACACGGCCGCCTACGATGCCGGCCGGGCCGGGCGACCCGACGTGCTCGGCCCGGACGGGCTGCTCCGGCTCCAGCGGGCCGTCGGCAACGCCGCCGCGGGCGCGGCGGTGCGCTCGCCCGTGCACGACGTGGTCGGCTCCGGCGGCGGGGCGCCGCTGGCGCCCGAGGTGCGCGAGGACATGGAGGGCCGCTTCGGGCAGGACTTCTCCGGCGTACGCGTGCACACGGACTCCGCGGCGCACGACTCGGCGGTGTCGGTGAACGCGCAGGCGTACACGGTGGGGGAGAACGTGGTCTTCCAGCGCGACCGCTACGACCCGGCGTCACCGGCGGGCCGGCACATGCTGGCGCACGAGCTGACGCACGTGGTGCAGCAGCGCGGCGGCCCGGTGGAGGGCACGGAGGTTGGCGGCGGCATCAAGCTGAGTGACCCGTCCGACCGCCACGAACGCGAAGCGGTAGCCAACGCCGACCGCGTCCTGGCCGACCCTCCCGCGACGCCGGGGTGGTCGGTGGGCGGCGGAGCTGAGCCGGCGGTGCAGCGTGCGAAGGCCGGCGCGCAGGAGGCGCCAGAGGAGGAACCGGCCGAGAAGGACACCGCGTAGTCGCCGGTTCGCGGCGGCCGTCAGGTGCTGAGCTCGTGTACGAGGATCCCGGTGGTCCGCACGAGATGGTCCAGAGCCTCGTCACTGTCGGCGAACGTGCGTTCCTCCGTACGGACTGACTCGCCGAACGCCCCGGTGACGCGGTAGAAGTCGGCGGTGAAGGCGTAGCCGGCGCCCACTGGCTGCACTGTGGCCGACACCATCAAGCCCTCCTCGCCCGCGACGTCTCTGCTGGCGTACACCGGTCGCCCTGCGGCTGCCAGCCGTCGGATCTCCCTTTCCCGGCGGGACGCGCGGCCCACCTCAGGCCTCCACGATGTAGACGGACACGTCGATGGATTGTCTGCCGCCGCCGACAGCGACCCGCGAACCCTCGACGTTGATGTGCGGAACCGTCCGGTGCGGGTGGGCGCCGGGCACGGTCTCGTGCCCGTAGAGCACGCCCTCGCGCTCCCGGTCGCGGTATGCGGGTAGCTGGCGGGCGAAGTCCCGTTCGCTCTCCCGCAGCGCGCGGATGTCCCGGTCGTGGCGGTCGGCCTCGGCCTGCAAACGGACCAGCCGTTCCTGGAAGTCGACCCGGGCGCCCGGCGCCGATCCCCCGTGCCGGCTCTGCCGTTCGGCGATCTGGTTCGTCACATAAGTCATCACCCGGACCGCCTCGTCGCGCGCCCGCTGCTTCGCGTCGATTTCGGCCCGCAGCGCGGGCAGCACCTCGTCCACGCGGTACCGGCCGATGTCGACATGGAAGAGCAGGAGGCGTTGCCGGTCCTCGCGGTAGCGCGCGATCGACCGGGCGACGTCCGATGAACCGTAAGCAGAGCCGACCGTCGAACCCGGCCGCTCCAACGCGTCCGGGAACGCTTCGCGGACCACCCGCAGGGCCTCCTCTCGGGTGCGTACCGTGACCTCGGTGCGGCCCTGCCGCAGGGCTCTGACGGCGCTCTGTACCGGCATGACGTCGGGAATCGCCGGGGTGCTGTCCTTCGGGTTGACCGTCCCCTCGACCCGGAAGCTCCGGCCGACATCCAGCACCTGCAGGGTCCGCAGGCCGTACTGGCGGGCGATGTCCGGCAGGGCCGCGGCGACCGCGTCCCGCGTGGCGCCCGGGCGCTGCATGACCGACCATGCCGCGGCCAGCCCGTCACGGAGGGCGGATGCCTTCTGGTCCGGCGTGCGCGGGTCGCCAGCACCCTCCGGGGGGCGCGGCCGCTCGCCGTTGCGCCGGCCTGTGACCCGGCGCGCGAGGCCGCCGAGCCAGCCGGTGACGCGGTCGAGGGCGCCGTCGATGACGCCGCGGGCGCGGCCCACCACGTTGCGGACGGGCGCCGCGACGTCGCCGAGGCCGATGAGCCGGGCGAGGAAGCCGAGCACCACCGGCACCGAGCGGCCCAGTGCCCGTTCCACCGCGCCGACCGCGCTGCCGACGCTGCCGCCGGCGATCGCGGAGATGGAGTCGAATACGGACTCGGCGAACGCACCGAGCTGCTGCGCGCGTTCGATGAAGAACCGCACCGTGTTGTAGACGCCCAGGATCGCCTGGATGACGGCGCCCGCCGGGTTGAACATCGAGATCAGCCGGGTGAGGGCGGCGCCGACGACCGAGTTGGCCACCCAGTCGCGGATGCCGCCGATCACCGTGTCGACCAGGCCGCCGGCGAAGGTGGAGATCCGGTCCGAGATGGCGCTGAGGCCGCGGGTGGCGACCTGCTGCACGAGGTCGACCCCCCGCTCCAGCAGCGCGACCCTGGGCGCGCCGATCAGCCGGACCAGGCGTCCGCGCAGGTTGTCCCAGGTCAGGCCCAGCAGATCCAGCGCCAGCGAGACGATGCCGCGCAGGTCGAGCTGGGCGGGCAGGCGTACGGCGGCCCGCAGCGCGCCGGTCAGCCAGCCGAACAGTCCGGTGCGCAGGTGGGCGCCGATGTTGGCGAGGAACTGGCCCAGCCCGCCGCGTACCGCCGCCACCAGGTTGCCGGCGAAGCCGATCGGGTCGCGGACGATCTGCCCCAGCACGCCGCCGGCCCGCCGAATGACCGCCATCACCTGGCCGCCCAGCGAACCGCCCAGGGCCAGCCCGGCCTCGAAGATAAACTCCAGCACGGTCCCGCCGGCGGCGACCGCGAAGTCGCGCAGCCGCCCCAGGGGTGGGCCGAAGATGCCGACGATCTTCTGCCACGCGCCGGCGGGGTTGAGCACGTCGGCTACGCCGAGGGCGTCCCACGCCCGCTGGAACAGCCCGCGGATCGCCTCCCAGGTCAGCCCGAGCTTGGGCACCTCGGCCTCGAACCACGCCCCGGCCCGCTCCAGCGCGCCGGAGCGGGCGAGGTTGTCCCGCATCGCGGCCCCACCCGGCATGAGCGCGAGGAAGCCGCCGACGATGGCGGCCGCGGTGCGGGGCACCGGCGTGCCCGCCACCACGTCGCGGCCGAGGACCGTGCACAGCAGTTCGTAGCCGGGGACCCGGCGGGCCCAGCCCGCGAGCGTGCCCAGCGCCCGTTCCTTGACGCCACCGGCGAGCCGGGTCACGCCGCCGACGACCGTGTCCCACAGCCCGCGCTGCACCGGCACGCCAGCGACCGGAGCGGCCGTGCCGGCCGGCACGGCGTACCCGATCGTGGTTGGCGTGATCGTCGTGCTCGCGGCCGGCGCCATCCCGACGGTCGCCGCGCTGGTGGCCGGCGTGCTCGCGGCGCCGGGGACGGGAGGCGGGCGATTCGCGGCCGGGCCGCCGCGCTGGAGGGCCGCGCCGACCGCGCGGTTGCCGGCCAGCCGCTGAAGGCGCAGCACATCGCCCGCACCGCCCGCGGCGGTCGCCAGGGCGGGCGGTCGGCCCGTCCGCCGCGC
>DASQDS010000239.1:0-8768 GCA_035634075.1 Pilimelia sp.
TTGGCCGCCGACAAGTCCGGCTCCGCCGGCACGGGCGCCGAGCCCCGGCCGACGCCGTCGGCGTCCCGCACGCCGTCCGCGTCGGCGTCACCCACCCGCGCCGCCGCCGCGTTCCCCGCCGACCCCATGCTGATCCGGGTCGACCTCGGCGACGACCGCAACGACATCTACCAGACGGTCCCGGGCAGCGGCGTGCGGACCAGGGTGGTCAGCGGCGCGGACGACATCCTGCCGAAGTGGTCCACCGACCGCCGCAAGGTGGTCTTCGTCCGGCGCACGCAGGGGGCGGGACTGCCCGGAGTGGGCGAGACGCTGGGCGCCAAGCAGTCACAGATCTGGGTGGTGAACGCCGACGGCACCAACGCCCAGCTGGTGACCGACCGCACCGTGGGCGGCCGTGTGACGTTCTCCCCCGACGACTCCAAGCTGGCGTTCCTCGGCGAGGTGGACGGCATCCGCCAGCTGTTCGTGATCACCCTGGGCGAGCGGGAGCCGGTCCAGTGGACGTCGTCGCCGGACGCGGTCGACGACCCGGCGTGGTCGCCCACCGGCGACGTGATCGCGATCTCCAGCATCCGCCCCGGCCAGAAGAAGAGGATCTACCTCGTGCCGGCCGACCGGCCCGGCGCCCCGTGGCGGCCGGTGACCTCCGGCAAGAACATCGCCGCGGACCCGGGCTGGTCACCCGACGGCTCCCGGATCGCCTACACGTGCCGCACCCCGCAGTACAAGACCGACATCTGGGTGGTCAATCGGGACGGCACCGGGGACCGCGCCGTGACCAGGGGGGCGCCGGAGGACATGGACGCGTCCTTCTCGCCGGACGGCAGCTGGCTGTCGTTCAGCCGGGGCCCGGGGGCCAACCCGGTCATCCACATTGTCCGGGTGAACGGCTCCGGTCTGCACCGCCTCGACGTGGGTGGCGGCCGGACGGGGCACGCCAGCTGGTCCTGAGCCGGGCCGCGTCTGGTACACCTGTGCCGTGCGCATTCCGCTTTACCAGATCGACGCCTTCGCGCAGCGCGTCTTCGAGGGCAATCCGGCGGCCGTGCTGCCGCTGCCGGCGTGGCTGCCCGACGGGCTGCTGCAGGCCATCGCGGCGGAGAACAACCTGTCCGAGACGGCGTTCTACGTCGACGAGCTGCCGGCGGGGGTGGCGGCGCCCGCCGGGCCCGCGTACCACCTGCGCTGGTTCACTCCCACCGTCGAGGTCGACCTGTGCGGTCATGCCACCCTCGCCGCCGCGGGGCACCTGCTCGACCGGGTGCATCCGGACGACGACGAGGTCGCCTTCTGGACCCGCAGCGGGTGGCTGCGCGTCGCGCGCGCGGCCCGGCCCGCCGAGCTCGTGATGGATTTCCCGACCGAGGAGCTGCGGCCGCTGCCCGCCGGGGACAGCACGGCCGCCGCGGCGCAGGCCGCCCTGGGCGTACGCCCGGACGTGGCCCTGCGTGGCACGGACCTGGTGCTGGTCCTGGCGGACGAGGCGGCGGTGCGGGCGGTGGCGCCGGACTTCCCGGCGCTGGCCCGCCTGCCGGTGCGCGGGGTGGCCGTCGCGGCCCCGGGGGGCGAGGGCGGCGTGGACTTCGTGTCCCGCTGGTTCGGGGCGCGGGCCGGCGTCGGGGAGGATCCGGTGACCGGCTCCGCGCACAGCGCGATGGCGCCGTACTGGGCGGCACGGCTCGGTCGCCGCCGGCTGACCGCGCGGCAGCTCTCCGCGCGCGGCGGCACGGTGGTCTGCGAGGTGGTGGGCGACCGCGTCTGGCTGACCGGGGGCTACCGGCGCTACCTCGACGGCACGGTGACCGTTCCGGGGCCGGCGGCCTGAGGGAGCCGGGCCGGCGGCCGACCGGTCCGGGCAGCGAGCATGATCAGGCCGCCGACGACGGCGGCGAGCACGATCACCGCCCAACCGCGCCGGTAGGCGTCGACGGCCACGTCGCGGGCCGGCGTGCCCACTGCGGCGACGAACGCCGCCACCCCGACGGCGCTGCCGAGCTGGCGGAACATGGCGGAAACGCCGATCGCGGTGGCGAGCCGGGCCGGCGGGACGGCGGCCACCGCGACGGCGGTGAAGGCGGGGATGGACAACCCGACGCCGAGGCCGGTGACGAGCTGCCCGGGCAGGAACGCTCCGAGGTAGTTCGGCGTCTGGCCGACCCGGACGGCCGTGTACGCGACGCCGGCCGCCACCAGCAGCCCGCCCACCGCCCCGGTGACGGTCATCCCGACCCGGGGTCCGACGCGGCCCGCGGCGGCGGCGCCCACCAGGGCCGCGAGCGGCCCGGGCGCCAGTTCGAGCCCCGCCCGGAGGATGGCGTGGCCCCACACCTCGGTCAGGAACAGCACGCCGGCGAGCAGCAGGCCGGCGAACGCGGCGAAGAAGGCCAGCGCCGAGGCTACGGCGAGGGCGAACGCCCGCACCCGGAACAGGTCGAGCTCCAGCGCGGGCACCGGGTGCCGGGCGGAGCGGGCGACGGCGGCGGACACCAGCGCGGCCCCGGCGGCGAAGGCGAGCAGGGTGCTGGCGGAGGCCCAGCCGGCCGCCCGGCCCCGCACCACCGCGAGGACGAGCGCGCCGACGCCCAGCGCCAGGGCCACCGTGCCGAGGAGGTCGGGAAGCCCCCGCGCGGCCGGGTCCCGCGACTCGGGCAGCCGGCGGGCGGCGTACCAGACGGAGAGTGCCCCGAGCGGCAGGTTGACCAGGAACACCCACCGCCAGTCCACCTGCACCAGGAGGCCGCCGAGCGGCGGACCGGCGGCCGCCCCGACGGCGCCGACGGCCGCCCAGGCGCTGATCACGGCCGCGCGGCTGCTCGCCGGGAAGACGGGCAGCACCACGCCGAGCGAACTCGGCGTGAGGATCGCCGCGCCGACGCCCTGCAGGACCCGGGCGGCGATCAGCAGGCCGGCGGTCGGCGCCGCCGCGCAGGCCAGCGACGCCACGGTGAACAGCGACATGCCGAGGACGAAGCCGCGCCGGCGGCCGTACAGGTCCACGAGCCGGCCGGCCGGCACCAGGAACGCCGCGAACGCGACCGCGTATCCATTGAGGACCCAGGACAGCGACGTCAGGTCCGCGGTGGCGAAGTCTCGCCGCAGGTCTGGGAACGCGATGTTGACGATGAACAGGTCCAACAGCGACGCGAACACGCCAATGGAGATCATCCAGAACGTCCGCCACGGTGCCGCCACCACGAGCCTCCCCGCCGAGTTGCTTGACGAAACGGAACCTAGCCTGGTCTAGTTGCTTCACGCAACTCATGGAGGGTGAGGATGGACGGATCGAGCACGATCGCGGTACCGCGGGGGCGCCACCGCCTGTACGCGGAGGTGTTCCCGGCCGCCGGCACGCCGGTGGTGCTGCTGCACGGCTTCCCCGACAACGTGCGGCTCTACGACAGGCTGCTGCCGCACCTGGCCGGCCGGCGGCCGGTCGTCCGCTTCGACTTCCTCGGCTGGGGCCGGTCGGACAAGCCGGCCGGGTACCCGTACACCGCGGCGAATCAGGTGGGCGACCTGGCCGCCGTCGTGGACGGGGTCGCGGCGATGGTGGACACCCGCCGGGTGGTCCTCGTGGCACACGATGCGTCGGGGCCGCCGGTCATCGACTGGGCGCTGGCCAACCCCGACCGCGTCGAGCGGCTCGTCTTGCTCAACACCTACTACCACGCGGTGCCCGGGCTGCGCCGGCCGCCGGCCATCGCGCTTTTCTCCACCCCGGTCCTGCGCGTCGCCGCCCGCGCGCTGGTGCGCCGCCGGCCGGGCCTGGACCGCCGGCTGTTCGCCTGGCAGATCGGCGCCTTCATCCGCGACCCGGCCGTCCGCGACCAGCTCGTCACCCGGCTGTACGAGCAGTTCCCCGCCGCCCGGCCGGCGTTCTGGCGGCTCAACGAGGATCTCCTCGGAACCGTCCGGCGGAACGGCCGGCGGGCCGCCGACCTGCGGGCCTTCCGCCGGCCGGTGCGGATCGTCTTCGGCGCGCGCGACCGTTACCTCGGACCGCGGGTGGCCCGGCGGTTCGCCGCGCTCTTCCCCGACCCCGAGCTGCACCTGATCGCCGGGGCGGGGCACTACGTGCAGGTCGACGAGCCCGAGCGCGTGGCGGCACTGATCGCCGCCGAGTAGCTTGATGCAACCGATGCGGTTATCCTGAGAGGATGCTGGGCCGTACGTACGACGAGCAGGTCTGCTCCATCGCCCGCGCCCTGGAGGTCCTCGGGGAGCGGTGGACGCTGCTGCTGGTGCGCGACGCGCTGCTCGGGCTGCGGCGCTTCGAGGCGTTCCAGCAGAGCCTGGGGGTGGCCCGCAACGTGCTGACCGACCGGCTCAAGCGACTGGTCGACGCCGGTGTGCTGGAGCGCACGCCGTACCAGGACCGCCCGCTGCGCTACGAGTACCGGCTGACCGCGATGGGCCACGAGCTCGCCGTCCCCCTGATCGGCCTGATGCACTGGGGCGACCGGCACCTGGCCGGCCCGGCCGGCCCGCCGATGGTCGTCCGGCACGGCGCCTGCGGCGGGGCGACGCGCGCCGGGCTGACCTGTACCCGGTGTGGCGACGAGGTGCCGCTTACCGATGTGCGCGTCGAGGTCCGGCCGGCGGCTGACCGGCGGCCAGCGGCCGCCGGCTGATTCGCCCGCCGGGGGGAGCGGAAGGCCGACAGGCCGCGACTGGCTTCACCGAGGTACTCTCGGGGCGGAACCGCGCGGGTGGTTCCTGGGCTGCTCCAGACCCCGGCGGCCAACCGTCGACCGGTCATTGGAGTGGCCATGGCGGATCCGCCGGACATTGCCCTGACCGCACACCCACCCGGCCGTCAGCCGGTCCGCGCCGCGCCCCGCCCGTCGCCGCAGGACATGGCGCGCCTGCTGCGGCCGGTCGCGGCTGGCGATCACCATGCGTTCCGTACCCTCTACGGCGTCCTCGGCGTGGAGCTGGCCGACCATCTGCGCGATCGGGTGGCAGACCCGGCCGACGTCGGGCCGCTGCTCGCGGAAACACTACTCGAGGTGTGGTGGCTGGCCCGCTTCCACGAGCAGCCCGGCACCGACGTCCGGGCGTGGGTGCGGGGCATCGCCGACCGGCGGCTCGCGGATCGCCGGCGGGCCCTCCCGCCCGCCACCGACCGATCGCCGGCCGAGGCCCTCGCGGTCCGGGCCGTGCTCGACCGGTGCCGGGACAACGAGCTGCGCGCCGTCCTCGACGGCACCGCCTCCGCCCGCTGGCCACGGGCGTAGCGGCGGCCGGCCCACCGACATGGAGACCGATCGGCGCGCGCTGTACGAGACCACCTTCGACGCGAGCACGCTGAGGTCAGCGCGGCGGGAGGTGGACCGGCACGTGTTCGGCTCGGGTCTCGCCGATGACCGGGCCTTCGACTTCGTGGCCGCCGTCATCGAGATCCTCAGCAACGCCGTCCGGCACGGCGGCGGCGGCGGGACGGTCACCGTCTCGCGCGACGACGGCCACGTGTGGTGCGTGATCACGGACCGGGGGCCCGGCCTGCCGGCCGGCGAGTGGACGCCGCCACCCGCCCCGCCGCCGGCCGACGCCGAGAGCGGCCGGGGACTGTGGTTGGCCAACGCCCTGTGCAGTTACCTCGTCGTGCGGTCCTCCGCCGCGGGGACCCGCGTGGAGCTGGGCATGACCGTCGAATGACGGCCGGCCGCCGGTCCGGGCGTACGCTGAGGGCGGCCCGCCAGTGTGGCATGGCCGGAGCCGGGCGGAGGGATGCCGTGCGATCGACCCACAGTCGACACGGCAGGCGCGCCGGTCACGTCGGCGCCAGCCGGCCGGGCCGCCGGTGACCGGCGACGGGCACTGGGCGCGGGTCCTGGCCCTGGTGGCCGGTACGGCACCGGACCTGCAATCCCTGTGCGCGGCCTGCGTGGCCAGCCTGCCGACCATCCGGGGAGCGAGCGTGACGGTGATGACCCGGCCGGGCGGGGGCACCGTGCCGGTGGCGACCGACGCGGTCAGCGGGCGCATCGAGGAGCTGCAGTACTCCTTGGGTGAGGGCCCCTGCGTGGACGCGACCAGCGGCGGCCAGCCCGTCCTCGTGGCGGACCTGGCGAGCGCCGAGTACGGGGTGCGGTGGCCCGGCTTTGCGGCCGGCGCGGTGGCGGCCGGCGCGGCGGCGCTCTACGCGTTTCCCCTCCGGGTCGGCGCCATCCGGCTCGGGGCGCTGTCGCTGTACCGCGCCGAGCCGGCCCCGCTGTCCCAGGCGGAGCTGGCCGGCGCGATCACCTTCGCCGACGCCGCGACGCTGCTGCTGCTGTCGACGGGCGTGGACGGCACGTTCGAGGTGGACCTCGGCCGG
Organism: Pilimelia sp.; assembly: GCA_035634075.1. GTDB lineage: Bacteria > Actinomycetota > Actinomycetes > Mycobacteriales > Micromonosporaceae > DASQDS01. Next base: position 6,323 of record DASQDS010000239.1, read on the forward strand.
CGCGCGGTCGTTCACCAGGCGACCGGCATGGTGAAGGTTCAGCTCGGCGTCGGCATCGAGGAGGCCTTCGTCCGGTTGCGCGCCCGGGCTTACGTCGACGAACGGTCGCTGGAGGAACTGTCCTGCGAGGTGGTCGAGCGCCGTCTGCGATTCGACGAGATGGAGGACTGAGACGTGGCATCCGTTCGCGAGCAGCGGTTGGCCGAGACGTTCGTCGAATTGGCCGACACCCTCGTCGCCGACTTCGACGTCGTCGAGTTCCTGCACGTGCTGTCCAAGCGATGCGTGGAGCTGCTGGACGTGGAGGCCGCCGGCCTCATGCTGGCGGACCAGCGCGGCAGCCTCCAGGTCGTGGCGGCCTCGACCGAGCGGACCCGGCTGCTGGAGCTGTTCGAGGTGCAAACCGACGCCGGCCCGTGCGTCGCCTGCTACGAGGCGGGCAACGCGGTGACCGACCTGGCGCTGGACCCGGCCGGGCCGCGCTGGCCGCGCTTCGCCGCCGCGGCCCGGGAGGCCGGATTCCGCGCGGTGCACGCGCTGCCGATGCGCCTCCGCGACGACGTCATCGGCGTGCTCAACCTCTTCCGCGCGGAGCCGCTGGCGCTGACCGACGAAGACCTGCGGGTAGCGCAGGCGCTGGCCGACGTCGCCACGATCGGGTTGCTCCAGGAGCGCGCCATCCGGCGCACCGAGGTGCTCGCGGAGCAACTCCAGGGGGCGCTCAACAGCCGCATCATCATCGAGCAGGCCAAGGGAGTGCTGGCCGAGCGCCTGGGGGCCGACGTGGGCGAGGCCTTCCGGGCGCTGCGGGGATACGCCCGGCGGCACAACCTCCGCCTGGCCGAGCTGGCCGCCGCGGTGATCGCGGGCGAGCTGGACGCGGCCGACATCCGGGTGCCCGCGGACGCCAACAGGGCCGGCGAAAGTTCGTGAGCCGGCCGTCGCCCGGGCCGTCCTGCCCGCTCAGCCGAAAGGATGAGAGGGCCTAGCCGTTTGGAGGTCAACTTTCACCGATCGGACATCTCGCGTAGGGTTCCCCGGCAGAGCGGTCCCGGTCCCTCATCTGTTGGGAGGCGCGGTGTTCCGAGAAGGCGTGCGGCCGGCGAGCCGCGCCCCCGTCGTGGTGATTCCGGCGCTGCGGGGGGTGTCATGACCATGGTTCCCGACGCCGGCGGCGAGCTGCTCACCGTGGTCTGCGACTCGTGCGGCCAGACCGTCGACGGCGTCGAGAGCAGCGCCGAACACTGGCCGGTGGTGTGGGCGCTGATCACCCGTCAGGGGTGGGGTGGCTCGCCCGGCGGCATCGGCCCGCACCACTGCCCCGACTGCGCGGCCACCTCCCTCTCCGGCCACGCGGCCGCCCGGGGCGACCAGGAATGGGGTGCGTCGCTGGTGGACCACGAGCACGCCTGCGTCGTGCGCCTCCGCGGCCAGCTCGACCTGCTGTTCGCCGGTGAGCTGCGGGACGTGTTGGTGGCGGCCGCCGAGCGGCACCGCAATGTGGTGCTCGACCTGGCGGACGTGCGGCTGTTGGACTCCACGGGGCTGGGCCAGCTCGTCCAGGCTCGCCAGCTGGTGGAGGCGAAGAACGGCCAGTTGTGCCTGGTGGCACCGTCGACCTTCATCGTCACGGTCCTGGAGACAACGCGGTTGTTCCCCGTCTTCGAGATCTTTTCGCGTACGGCGGCGGCGCTCGCCTGGTTGGCGCGTACGCCCGCCGCCCCGCGCTGACCGCGTGGCTCGACAGACTCAGGTGGCGGCGGCCGCACCGCGTTCGGCCCGGGGCGTGGGCAGGCCGAAGAGGCCCACCAGGCCGGACACCCACAGCTGCCGGTAGACGATTCGTGACGGCGCGGTCACGACAAGACGTACGCCGCTGGCCGCGGCCGAGTGGAAGCACGAGACCAGCGTGCCAATCCCCACGCTGTCGATGAGCGTGACCGCGGCGAGGTTCAGCGAGACGCGCGACGGTGAGCCGGCGAGCGCCTCGTTCACCGCCTCCCGGATCCGGTAGGCGTTGTTGAGGTCGATCTCTCCGCGCGGCGTTATCTCCACGGTGCCGTCGGTGAGCCGGACGCTGCTGTGTTGCAGGTCCACGCGTTTCCATCCTTCCCGAGGGCAGGGCGGAAGGCGCGCGGGAGCAGCGTCGCTGCCTGGGGCTGGCGGGACGCCGATGGCGGCCCGAACGCTTCCGGACCATTTACAGTAAGCGATTGTGCACTCTCCGCGCCAGGGCGGTTACCCGACCGGGGGGTGGGCGGTTGTCGCGGGCCGACCACCCGGTCTGGTGTAATGCGTGCCGGACCGCGCCCGGCTGGGTCCGGCGCACGCGGCGAGGGGAGTTCGATGGGGGTCCTGTACGACTACTTCCGGGCGGCCAGCCCCGGGGCCGCCGCGGCGGCCGCGGACCGGCCCGGCGGCCCGTTGTCGGGGGACGGGACGGGCG
>DASQDS010000240.1:0-3653 GCA_035634075.1 Pilimelia sp.
TGGCCCAGCAGGAGCAGGGCGAGCGGCGTGTTGTCGGGCTCGGTCCAGGTCGACGTCACGCCGTCCATGGTCCCATGGCGGGGCGCGGCGCCCAATGTGATCCCGGCGGCGCCGGGCGGCGGCCAGGGGAGTGTGCGGGAACGATGCGAGTGCTGATTTGTCCGGACAAATTCGCCGGCACGCTGCCCGCGCCGGCGGTCGCGCAGGCCGTGTCGGACGGCTGGCGGGCCGCCGCGCCGGCCGACGAGATCCTGGCCAGGCCGCTGTCCGACGGCGGGCCGGGCTTCCTGGACGTTCTCGCCCCCGCGGTGGCGGGGAACCGGCTCCCGGTGGCGACCGTCGACCCGCTCGGCCGGCCGGCCACCGGGCACGTCCTGGTGGCCGGCGACACCGCCTACGTGGAGAGCGCCCAGGCGTGCGGACTGCACCTGCTCACCGCGGCGGAGCGGGCCCCGCGGGCGACCACCTCGTACGGCCTGGGCCTGCTGATCGCGGCCGCCGTGGAGACCGGGGCCCGGCGGGTCGTGGTGGGGCTTGGCGGGTCGGCGACCAACGACGGTGGGGCCGGGGCGCTCGCCGCCCTGGGCGCGGCACCCCTGGACGCCGCCGGGTACGCGCTGCCCTACGGCGGCGCGGCGCTGGCCGCGGTCGCCGGCCTGGGGGGCGTGCCCCGGCTGCGCGGCGTGGAGCTGGTGGCCGCCACGGACGTCGACAACCCGCTGACCGGGCTGCACGGCGCGAGCAGCGTGTACGGCCCGCAGAAGGGCGCCGACCGGGCCGACGTCCTGCTGCTCGACGCGGCGCTGGAGCGCTACGCCGGCGTACTCGAAAAGGACCTGGAATCGGCGCCGCGCGGGCTGGCCGCGCTGCCCGGCGGCGGTGCGGCCGGCGGCATCGGCGCCGCGATCCTGGCCCTCGGTGGGCGGTGCGAATCCGGCATCGGCCTGGTCCGCCGGCTGGTCGGGCTGGCCGGCGCGCTCGCCGCGGTGGATCTGGTGATCACGGGGGAGGGCTCGTTCGACCACCAGTCGCTGCGCGGCAAGGTGGTGGCCGGGGTGGCCGAAGCCGCCCAGGAGCGCGGCCTGCCGTGCCTGGTCGTCGCCGGGCGGGTCAGTGTGGGCCGGCGGGAGGCGGCCTCGATCGGCGTGACGGAGGCGCACGCGCTGGCCGACCATCTGCGCGGCGGGCTGGTGGAGGCGATGGCCCGCCCGGCGGCCGGCCTGCGCGAGCTGGCCGGCGTGCTGGCCCGCCAGTGGAGCCGCTGACGCCGGTGGGCTGTCGGAATCCGCGGCCGACCCGGAACCGGATTGGGGAATCCCCCGTGGGCGGGCTAGCGTTGGCCTGTACGGACATCACCGCATCCGGCGTCAGGGAGACCAGCACAGTGACCACTTCTGCGGAGACCTCGACCGAGGCACAGGCCCCGACCACCGTCGTGCTCACCGACGTGGCGGCGGAGAAGGTCAAGGCCCTGATCGAGCAAGAGGGCCGGGACGACCTCCGGCTGCGGGTCGCGGTACAGCCGGGCGGCTGTTCCGGCCTGCGCTACCAGCTCTTCTTCGACGAGCGGGCGCTCGACGGCGACGTCGTCACCGACTACGACGGCGTCGGGGTCGTGGTGGACCGGATGAGCGCGCCGTACCTGGCGGGCGCGACGATCGACTTCGCCGACCGGATCGACGCCCAGGGTTTCACGATCGACAACCCGAACGCGGGCGGCTCGTGCGCCTGCGGCGACTCCTTCCACTGAGCCGGGGATCGACCGAGCCGTAATCGACCGAGCCGTAATCGACCGAGCCGAGATCGACAGCTGCCACGATGACCCGGGCGTTCTCGCCCGGGTCATCGTGCGTACACCCGACCGGGCGGCGTGCGTTACGCTGGCCGGCGCACCGCTCGCGCCGTCCTTGACGTAAGGGTTGCCATGAAGATCGCCGTTACCGGCTCGATCGCCACCGACCACCTCATGCACTTCCCCGGCCGCTTCGCCGAGCAGCTCCTGGCCGACCAGTTGCACAAGGTGTCGCTGTCCTTCCTCGTCGACGACCTGGTGGTCCGCCGGGGCGGCATCGCGGCGAACATCGCCTTCGGCCTGGCGCAGCTCGGCCTGCGCCCCGCGCTGGTCGGCGCCGTGGGCGCCGACTTCGCCGACTACCGCGCCTGGCTCGAGCGGCACGCGGTGGACTGCGAGTCCGTGCACGTGAGCGCCGTCGCGCACACCGCGCGGTTCGTCTGCACCACCGACGACGACATGTGCCAGATCGCCTCTTTCTACGCGGGCGCGATGAGCGAGGCCCGCACCATCGAGCTGGCCCCGGTGGCGGCCCGCCTCGGCGGCCTCGACCTGGTGCTGATCAGCCCGAACGACCCGATGGCGATGCAGCGGCACACCACCGAGAGCCGCCAGCGGGGGTACGACTTCGTGGCCGACCCGTCGCAGCAGCTCGCCCGCATGTCGGGGGAGGACGTGCGCGGGCTCATCGACGGCGCCGCCTACCTGCTGACCAACGACTACGAGCGCGACCTGCTGGAAAGCAAGACCGGGCTGTCCGGCCAGGAGGTGCTCGACCGCGTCGGCGTGCGGCTCACGACGCTCGGCAAGGACGGCGTGGAGATCACCGGGCGCGACATCGAACGCATCCACGTGCCCGTGGCGCGCGGCGTGGTCACCGCCGACCCGACGGGTGTCGGGGACGGGTTCCGCGCCGGCTTCTTCGCCGCCCGCTCCTGGGGCCTGGGCCTGGAGCGCTCCGCCCAGGTCGGCTGCCTGCTGGCGGCGCTGGTCCTGGAGACGGTGGGGCCGCAGGAGTACGAGGTGCGGCCCGACGTGTTCGCCAAGCGGCTCGAGGAGTCGTACGGTCCGGCTGCCGCCGACGAGGTCCGGCCGTACCTGGCCTAACCCAGCCGGCGGACGTCGAACGCCGGCGTGCCGTCCACCGCGGTCGCGCCGACGAATTCCTGCCCGCGCATCCGGCACCACGCCGGGATGTCGTTGGCCGCCGCCGGGTCGTCCGCGAGCACCCGCAGCACCGTGCCCACCGGCACGGCGGGCAGGCGCCGGGCCAGGGCGATCACCGGCAGTGGGCAGCGCTGCCCCCGGCAGTCCAGCGTCTCGCCGCCGCTCGGCCCGCCGCCGGCGCCGCTCACGAGGCCGGCGCCCCGGCCTCGGCGCGCAGCTCCGCCACGATCTCGGGCAGCTCGGCCAGGAAGCGCTCCACCTGCGCGGGGGTCGTCTCCCGGTGCAGGGACACCCGTACGTTGCCGTGCGACAGGGCGCCCATCGCCGCCAGCACGTGGCTGGGGCGCAGGGTCGACGACGTGCAGGACGACCCGGAGGACACGGCGAAGCCCCGCCGGTCCAGCGCGTGCAGCAGCGCCTCGCCGTCGACGTACAGGCAGGAGAACGTCACGAGGTGGGGCAGCCGGTCGACCGGGTCGCCGACCACCTCGACGTCGGGCACGGTGGCGGCGACCGCCGTTCGGATGCGGTCCACCAGGGGGCCGAGCCGAGCCGCCTCCGCCGCCGCCTCCGCGGTCGCGGCCCGCAGCGCCGCCGCGGCCGCCACGATGGCCGGCAGGTCGGGCGCCCCCGGCGCCCGACCTGACTCGCGCTCGTCGTCGGGGTGCGGCGGCACCCAGCGGGTCCCCGTGCG
>DASQDS010000241.1:0-4239 GCA_035634075.1 Pilimelia sp.
CGCTCGACGACGGCGACCTGCTGGAGCTGTACCCGGGCGTGCAGCTGGCCCGCGCCCGGGACGTGACCTCCGGCGGCGTGACCGACCCCACCTCGGTGATGGCGGACGCCCCCACGATGACGATCCGGCTGGTGCCCTGACGCGGTCTACAGGACGGCGGCCAGCTGGGTCACCGCCCAGTCCAGGTCGCCGGGGTCGATGACGAGGGGCGGGGCGAGCCGGATCGTGGAGCCGTGGGTGTCCTTCACCAGGACGCCCCGGGCGGCCAGGCGCTCGCACGCCGCCCGCCCCGTCAGCCGGGCCGGGTCGATGTCCACGCCCGCCCACAGGCCGCGCCCGCGCACCGCGAGCACGCCGTGCCCCACCAGGTCGCCGAGCGCCGCGTGCAGCCGCACCCCCAGCTCGGCCGACCGGCGCTGGTACTCGCCGGTCCGCAGCAGCCGCACCACCTCGGTGCCGACCGCGCAGGCGAGCGGGTTGCCGCCGAACGTCGAGCCGTGCTGGCCCGGCCGCAGCACCCCGAGGACGTCCCGCCCGCCCACGACGGCGGACACCGGCACGATGCCGCCGCCGAGCGCCTTGCCGAGGACGTACAGGTCCGGGACGACACCCTCGTGGTCGCAGGCGAACGTCTCACCCGTGCGGCCCAGGCCCGACTGGATCTCGTCCGCCACGAACAGCACCCCGCGGCGGGTGCACAGCTCGCGGACGCCCGCCAAGTAACCCGGCGGCGGCACCAGCACCCCGGCCTCGCCCTGGATCGGCTCGATCAGCACGGCGACGGTGGTGCCGTCGATCGCGGCGGCCATCGCGGCGAGGTCGCCGTACGGGACGATGCGGAACCCCGGGGTGTACGGGCCGAAGTCGTCGCGGGCGTCCGGGTCGGTGGAGAAGCTGACGACGGTGGTGGTGCGCCCGTGGAAGTTGCCGTCCGCGACCACGATGGTGGCCTCGCCCGCGGGTACGCCCTTGACCTGGTAACCCCACTTGCGGGAAACCTTGATCGCCGTCTCGACCGCTTCGGCGCCGGTGTTCATCGGCAGCACCATGTCCTTGCCGCACAGCTCCGCCAGCGCGCGGCAGAAGTCGGCGAACGTGTCGTGGACGAAGGCGCGGCTGGTCAGCGTCAGCCGGTCGAGCTGGGCGTGCGCGACGGCGGTGAGGGTGGGATGCCGGTGGCCGAAGTTCAGCGCCGAGTAGCCGGCGAGGCAGTCCAGGTACCGCCGGCCGTCCACGTCGGTCACCCAGGCGCCCTCGGCCTCGGTGACGACCACGGGCAGCGGGTGGTAGTTGTGCGCCGTCCAGCGTTCCGCGTCCGCGACCGCTTCCGGCGTACGCACCCGCGCACCAGTGATCATGCTCTCGACCCTCCAGCGTGGCCCGGACCGTCGGCCGGTGGACCTGCCCGCCACGCTATGCGGTCCGGCGGTGGCCAACCACGACGATCCCTTGCGTCTCCCGGCGCAACGTTGCGCGTGCCCGCCCGGCAGCCCCGGATCGTTGCGCCGTCAGCGCCGGGCGGACGCCCCGGGCGGTTCGGCCCCCGCTGAGGTCAGGCGGGCTGCGGCAGGTCAATGATCGAGGCAGGTCGCGGCGTTGCACAGGGGGGTCGAGGCACGGATCGGGGGCGGCGTTGCCGCCGCCCCCGAGATCTGCCGCCGAGCGCGGCGTACCGCCGCCGCTCGCGAGTCCGTGCGCCTGCCGACATGTCCGGCGAACCGCCGGGCCGTCAGGTGGTGCGCCGCGGAGCAGGCGGACCGCCTGTCCCCGCGGGTGGAGCCGTGCTCGGCGACGAACCGCCACCGCTGAGCGACTTCGTGCCGGTGGCCTCGGTGAACCACCGCTGCCGGCCAGCGCCGCTCACCGTCCTTACTTTCCTCAGAATCGATCGACAAACTGTGTGTCAAGCCACTGTCGAAGCTGCTCGACCTTGTCGGTCTCCGTGGTCAACCAGGGCAGCGCACCGGTCAGCGCCAGGGCGCCGACGGTGATCGCGCCGAGGCTCAGGGCGACGCCCAGCAGGGCGTGGCCCTTGCCGGCGACGTGCCGTTTGCCCGTCGCGGCCATGCCGACGAGCGACAGCAGCAGGCCCACGACGCCCAGCGCGAGGCCGTACCCGGCCAGCGTGCCGGTCAGCACCATCAGCGCGGACGCCAGGCCGACGACCAGGCCCACCGTGGCGACCACACTGGTGCGGGCGCGCGGGCCCGCCGGCGGCTCGACGACTGTGGTGTCGGTCAGCGTACGGTCGGGGGTCCGGTCGGTTTCGCGGGGCGGTGCGCCGGTCACGGCGCCGGTCGCCGGCCGGGCGGTGTGCGGCCCGCGGTCGTCGACCTGGTCGTTCACCGCCACCGGGCGGGTGTCGGCCACCGGCCGGTCGTCGCGCGCGTCAACGCGGCCGTCCCGGTTGACGTCCTCGGTCGCGGGGGTTGGCTCCGACCGTCGCGCGAACGCGGGAATCCTCACCACAACACACCTCCAGATGTTGGGCGGGTGCGGGGTGCGCCCACCGCAGGGGGAACGACCTCGGATACCCAGATCGGTCGCCGCCCATGCGGGCCCGGGCCGGCCGGGGCCCGGAACCGACGGAGCGGGCGCGCCGGCTGTCGCCGGCGCGCCCGCTGAGGCGGGTGTCGCGGATCAGATCTTGCCGGTGCCCGCACCGCTGGTGACGATGGACTTCACGCTGCTCGCGGCGTCCAGGGTGTAACCGTAGGTGATGGCCCGAACGCTGCCACCCTGCTGGCCGCTGCCGGAGCCGACGAAGTGGTTGTTCCGCGCCACCAGCGAGCCGGCGGGAGAGCTGCCCTCGCCGCGGTGGAACGGGTCGGAGACGTTCTCGAAGTAGTTGCCCTCGACGAGGACGCCCGCCTCGCAGGTGGAGGCCACGCCGTAGCCGCCGTTGCTGCGGTAGTAGTTGTTGAACACGTGCACCGGGTTGCCGAAGCGCACCCGCGGGTGCCGCTGGTTGCTGCCGTCGAAGTAGTTGTGGTGGTACGTCACGCGCAGCTTGCCGCGGTCCTGGCTGCCGTTGCCGTCGCTGTGGCCGAGCAGGGCGGTCTTGTCGTGGCTGAAGTAGCGGTTCCACGAGATCGTGACGTAGTCCGACCCGCGCTTCACGTCGGTCGCGCCGTCGTACCCGTTGCTGAACGTGTTGTGGTCCAGCCAGACCCGGGTGGAGGTCTCGACCTGGATGGCGTCGTCCGCCCAGTTGCGGAAGTTGATGTTCCGCACGATGACGTTGCTGACCTTGGTGATGTTCAGCCCGCCGCCGGTGATGGCGGCGTTGCTGCCGACGCCGATGATGGTCTTGTTGGCGGCCACCTTCTGCATGCCGGAGAGCGCGATCGTGCCCGACACCCGGATGACCCGGGCGCCGCTGGCCTGCATGTTGCTGATCAGCGCCGAAGCCGAGGTCACGGTCACCGCCGCGGCGTTGCCGCCGCCGGAGGTGCCGCCGCCCTGGGTCGCCCAGCCCTGCTGGTTGAACGACGCGGCGGAGGCGTTGGGCATGGCCGCGACGGCCGCACCGGCGGCGAGGGCGGCGACCGCGCCGATGGCGAGCGGCGTGCGCCAGCGGCGGGCGCGGGAGGGTGCTGCGGGTTGCTGAGTCACTTTCGGAGACCTCCGGTAGGGGATGGGGGCCCGGGCACTGCGGGGGGCCGGTGCTCGCGCGACGCACCGGGTGAGTAGGTTTCCCCGGTGGGGGCGAGGGTCGGGCGAGCGGAATAAGATCGGAAAGCGCTTACCTGACGAGACCGTATCGATTCCAGCCATTGATGTCAATCACTATCGAGGTGTTCGACGGCCCGGCCGGCCGCTGCGGGCGCCCGGTACCGTTGACCTCCGTGCCAGAGGGACACACCATCCACCGGTTGGCCGCCCGGCACCGCGAGCTGTTCGCGGGCCGGCGGGTCACCGCCGCCAGCCCGCAGGGCCGGTTCGCCGCCGGCGCTGCCGCGCTGTCCGGCGCCGTGCTGCGGGCGACCGAGGCGTACGGCAAGCACCTCCTGCACCACTACGACGGCGACCGGACGCTGCACGTGCACCTCGGCCTCTACGGCGGCTTCGCCGACGGCGCCGCGCCGGCACCGCCGCCGGTCGGCCAGGTGCGGCTCCGCCTGCGCACGGCCAACCACTGGCTGGACCTTCGCGGCCCGACCGCGTGCGAGCTGTTCGACCCACCCCGGGTGGCGGCGCTGCGGGCGCGGCTCGGCGCCGACCCGTGGCGCGCCGACG
>DASQDS010000242.1:0-1782 GCA_035634075.1 Pilimelia sp.
GGCCAGCCCGCGCGGCTCCCCCCACCGGCCGGCGTGCCCGAGCAGGAGCGCCTCGGTCAGCTCGACGTCGTGGCAGCGGGCCACCCGCACGCCGGCCTGGAGCAGGGCGGGATAGACCTCGGCCGTGGCCGCCCACAGCCAGCGCGGCCGGACCGCCGCCTCGCGGGCAGCCACCGCTGCGGCGAGGTCGGCGACGGGCACCGGCGGCCCGAGCGGCGGCCCGTCCTCCGCCAACTCCCGCAGCACCCCACCCCCACCCCGGCCGTCCCCCGCCCCGTCGGCGGAGCCCACCGCCATCACCACCACAGGGCCCATTCTGCACACCACCCCCGACGCTCCCCGTCGCCGCGTGATCAAGGGATTCGTGCCACGACACGCCGTCCGAAACGGCACCAACCCCTTGATCACGCGGCAGCGGGCGGGGGGTCGTCTGTGCGGGTCAGTTCCCAGAAGGCCACGGCGGCTGCGGCGGCCACGTTGAGCGAGTCCACGCCCCGGCGCATCGGGATGCTCACCCGCTGGTCGCTCGCGGTCAGGGCCGAGCGGGACAGGCCGGGGCCCTCGGCGCCGAGCACCAGGGCCGGGCGGGCGCGCAGCGCTTCGGGCAGCCGCTGGATCGGCAGGGCGCCCGCCGCCGGTGTCAGCGCGAGCACGGTGAAGCCGGCCGCGCGCACCGCGTCCAGGGCCGCCGGCCACGGGTCCAGCCGGGCGTACGGGACCGCGAACACCTCGCCCATGCTGACCCGGACGCTGCGCCGGTACAGCGGGTCGGCGCAGGACGGGGAGAGCAGGACGCCGTCGACGCCGAGCGCGGCGGCCCCGCGGAAGATCGCGCCCAGGTTGGTGTGGTTGTTGATGTCCTCCAGGATCGCCACCCGGCGGGCGGCGGCGAGCACCTCCGTCGGGCCGGGCACCGGGCGGCGGTGGAAGGACGCCAGCACCCCGCGGTGGACGTGGAACCCGGTGGCGCGCTGGAGCACGTCGGGCACCGCCGCGTAGACCGGGGCGCCGCCGGTGTCCAGGTCGGCGAGCTGGTCGGTGCGCTTGGCGTCGACGAGGAACGACCGGGGCGCGTACCCGGCCCGCAGCGCGCGGCGCAGCACGAGCTCACCCTCGGCGATGAACAGCCCGTGCGGCGGCTCCCAACGGGTGCGCAGCTCGACGTCGGTGAGGGCCCGGTAGTCGGCGATCCGGTCGTCCCCGGGGTCGGTGATCGGCTCTACGCGCACCGGGGCATTCTGCCAGCCCGCACCGCTAATCCATGATCGGCGGGGCGAACGGGTCCAGCCGGTACCGGTCCGGTGGCGCCAGCCGACCGGCGCGGCGGGCCACGCCCATGCCGCCGGCCAGCAGCAGCAGCGCGCCGACAGTCTGCAGGGGCCCGATCAGGTGACCGGCCACGCCGATCATGGGCGCCGCCATCATCAGCAGTACGCCGTCGCCGCGGTCCAGCAGCCGGCAGCGCGCGACCGCCCAGCCGAGCAGGACCCAGCCGGCCGTGTGCAGGGTCGCACCCGCCAGCACGAGCCGGCCGGCCGTGGTGCCGTACGCGGGCGCGTCGGCCGGCACCGCGGAGAGGGGCAGCAGGACCACCGTTCCGGCCAGGACGGTCAGCAGCCCGCCGGTGGCCAGGCGCCGGCTGCTCGCCGCGGCCAGCACCGCGGCCAGCGCGACTGCGGCGACGAGGCCGAGCCACAGCGCCGCGACGGCCAGCGGGGCGGGGACGGGCCCGGCCGGCGGGAGGAGGCCGGCGTCGGCAGCCGGCCGGGGGGCGGTGGGGCC
>DASQDS010000243.1:0-5364 GCA_035634075.1 Pilimelia sp.
CGGCCGCGACGATGAGGTCGGCGGCCGACAGCCGGGGCGCCGGCGCGGCGCCCGAGCGGGCCGGGTCGGCCGCGCCGATGAGCGTACGGACGCTTTGTTCTACGGACATGGCGGGTCCTCTCAGGAGTGGGCGGGAGCCGGTGCCGGCAGGCCGGCCGGGGCGGTGGTGGCCAGGGCCCGGGCAAGTCGCCGCCGGGCGCGGTGCAGCCGCACCGCCGCCGTGGCGCTGGTGCAACCGAGCACCCGGGCCGCCTCCGCGACGGTCAGTTCCTCCCAGCCGATGAGGCGCAGGATCTCCTGGTCGAGCGCTGACAGCCCGGCGAGCGCGACCCGGATGTCGGCCACCCCCGTGGCGCCCGCCGGGTCGCCGGAATGGTGCCGGGCGAGCAGGTCCGGGTGGGGGAGCGGGACCGGTGCGGGCGCGGCCCTGGCGGCCCGCCACTGGTTGGCCAGCAGCCGCCGGGCGACGCCGTACAGCCACGGCAGGCTGTGATCGGGCACCTCGCCCCGGCGGCGCCAGGCGACGACGAAGACTTCCTGCGCGAGCTCCGCGGCCTGGTCGGCGTCGGCCAGCCGCCGGCGACCATAATTGACGATGTACGCATAGTGGTCCGTATAGGTCCTGGTGAACCAGTCCTGGTCTCGGTTCCTCGGCGTTCCCATCCACGCTCCTGACTGTCGCGGTGACCGTTCACCAAGTCCTGTGTCAGCGGCGGCCGGATCATTACCGGTGCCGCGTGGAATGCGTCCGGGGTCAGTCCGGCGGTGCCCGAGCCGGAGCTGGCGCCCGCGCTCGATGTGGTCTTCGACTGCGCTGACCCGGACTCTGCGGGTCAGCCGCGGTCGCGTTGGCGGAGGCTGGCGGCGCCGGCGCGGGCGAGACCGCGGGGTCCCAGGACGCGCAGCAGGCTGCGCCACGAGCGGTACTCGGGGATGGGCACGATGCCGGCGAAGACGCCGATGAACCTGTCTATCTCCGCCTGCCGCCCGGGCAGGGCGGCGAGCAGGTGCCGGTCGGCCGCCGCCGGCGGGGCGAAGGAGGCCACCCGGACGGTGAGGTCGTACATCGGGCCCACGGCCGCGTCGCGCCGCCGCCGGTAACCGACCAGTCCGGCGTCCAGCGGCCGGCCGGCGCTGGCGGCGGCGGTGACGGCGTCGGCGAGCAGGTCCGCGTCGCGGAACGCGTTGCCGATGCCCTGGGCCGTGATGGAATCCAGGACCAGCCCGGCGTCGCCCACCAGCGCCCAGCCCGGCCCGTGCGGCACCCGGAACGCGTTGGGTTGCTCCGGCGCGACCCGCAACCGCTCGGCCTGCCGGGCGCCGCGGACGCGCTCGCCGAGGTCAGCGCACCGGTCCAACGTGGCGCGGTAATGCCCGGCCAGGTCGGTGCGCCAGGCCGGGAGTTCGGTGCGCGGCGCGGCCGCGTACACCATGGTGAGGTCGTCGTTCGTGGCGAAGGCGGCCACCGCGCGGCCCGGTCGCTGGTAGAGCTCGCCGACGGGCATGGGCAGGCCGGCCCAGTAGGTGTAGCACGCCAGGGCCAGCGCCGGTCGCTCGCGGTAGCGCTGTGCGCCCACCGCTGCGGCGACGGTCGAGCGCTTGCCGTCGGCGCCGATCACCAGGCGGGCGGTGTCGACGGCCGGCGGGCCGCCGCGCTCGCGGCCGCGGATCCCGGCGACCCGGCCGTCCACCCACACCAGCTCCTGGACGGTGTATCCCTCCCGCACCTCGGCGCCGGCCTCGCGCGCCGCGTCGACCAGCATTGCGTCCAGGACCGTGCGGCGGGGGCTGTACAGGGCGTCGACGCCGGCGTGCCGCGGGAAGCCGCCGTCGAGCACGACCGGGCCGGGGTCGAACCTGACCCGCCGGGTCGCCGGGGTCGCCGCGGCCGTCAGGCGGTCCAGCAGCCCCCAGCGGGCCAACCGGGCCACCCCCGGCACCTGCACCTGATGGGAGGAGAGCGTGTCGCTCGGGAACCTGGCCCGGTCCACGGCCAGCACCGACAGCCCGGCGCGCGCGAGCAGCATGGCCGTCGCGGCGCCCGCCACCCGGGCACCGACCACGATGACGTCGTAGGCGGTCGCCGTCACCGGCGTCCCGCCCCACCCGGCGGGCCCATCGGCACTCCGCATTGGGCATCGGAAGTCAACAACTGTTGGCCAACGGCCGTTGGCACCGTACCGCCGGCTTGCGCGCCGGGTCAACGCCCCGGCGCCGGTTTGAGCGGCCGGCCGCCGTACGCCTACGGTTGTTGACATGACCATGTCTGGCCCGCCGCGCCGCTCGGACGCGACCCGGGCGGAGATCCTGCGTGCCGCGCGGGTCAGGTTCGCCGCCGACGGCTACCAGCGGGCGACCATCCGGACCATCGCCGCCGACGCCGGCATCGACCCGTCGATGGTGATGCGCTACTACGGCAACAAGGCCAACCTGTTCGCCACGGCCGTCGACATCGACCTCGGCCTGCCCGACCTGACCGGCGTGCCGAAACGGCGCCTGGGCAGCGCGCTGGTCGCCCACTTCCTGCGGCGCTGGGAGGGCGACCCGGGCGACCGCGCGCTGCTGGTGCTGCTGCGCTCCGCCGCGACCGACGAGACGGCCGCCGACCACCTGCGCACCATGTTCCGGGAGCAGGTCGCGCCCGTCGTCGAGACTGTCGTCGCCGACCCGGCGGAGGCCGCCGAGCGCGCCGGCCTCGTCGCGGCGCAACTGCTGGGCCTGGCCCTCTGCCGGCACATCCTGTGCCTGCCCGCGCTCGTTGCCCTCACCCCGGCGGAGCTGGTTGCCCGGGTCGGCCCCACCGTCCAGCGCTACCTGACCGCCCCGCTCCCGCCGAGCTGACCAGGCGCCGTCTCGTAGGCCGGGACAACGCGGCCGCCCCCGCCCCACTCCACCCAGGTCGGGACGCGATCTGCGCTGCCTGGCGCCGGCGATCACCGTTCGCCGTACACCTGCGGTTGTCCTGTCTGGACCGCCACGGCGCGCCTGCGGTGCCGCTCCCAGCGCAGCGCGGCGGCGAAGAGCGCGAGCAGGCCCACGGTGCCGGTGGGCGGCGGGTGGTTGACGAAAGCGGCCGAGGTGGCCATGCACGCCACGGTCAGCCGGTCGGCGCCGGCCGCGCGCAGGGCGACCGCACCGGCCACGGCGATGAGCAGCCACGCCACCGCCGAGACCCCGCCGGCGACGGACAGGCTGCCGGTCAGCCAGTTGCCCGTGAACAGCTCCTCGATCGCGCGGTCGGTCGCCGCCCGCTGCGCGCCCGACTGGCCCTGCGCCGTCCGGGCCAGCCAGCCCGTGGCGAGCCCCGCCACGGCGTCGAACGCGGCGAAGGCGACGAGGAAGACCGGCACGGCGGCCCGCGCGGCGGTCGCGGCGGGGTGCCGGACGCCGGCCAGCAGCGACCAGACGGTGTACGCCAGCAGAACGCTGAGGACGGACTGGATGGCGTGCACGGTGAGCCACCGGCTGGCGCCGTCGCCGAGGTCCCAGGGGTCGCGGTGGGAGTGGAACAGCGTCAGGGCGGCGAAGGCCAGCGGTACGGCCAGCAGGGCGCGTCGGATCAGCACAGGCATGCTCGTCTCCAGGTGGTCGGCGGTGGTGACCAGCCTGTCGCTGACCGCGGCGGCACGAATCCGTACTCGCACCGGTGCCCCCGTAGGGCGCGGCTGATCGGGGTATGACACCGGCGTGATGAGCGCGAGGCGAACGTCAGGCGGACAACCTGCGGTGGAAGCGGAGCGGGCGCCGGCTGACGTCGGCGCAGCGGAAGCCGTTGTGCTCCAGGACGCGCTGGGCCGCGCCGTCGGCAACGTCGACCCACGCCACCAACCCCGTCCCGGCCAGGCGCCGCCCGAGCAGCGCGCACACCTGTCCCAGGGCCGCCGTCGCCACCCCCCGGCCCCGGCAGTCGGGCAGCACCGCACCGCGTACGCGCAGGCGGTGCCGGCCCACCGGGGTGAGGGTGATCCAGCCGGCGGGCCGGGACTCCAGAGTGACGGCGAAGCCGAGGCGCCGGCCCTCGGCCGCGGTGGGCGTGAGGTCGGGTCGCGGCCGGTCCTTCTCCATCCGGCCAGCGTGGCCCACACCGGTCCCGGGGGAATCCGTATGTCTACTGGCCGTCGCCTACCGGGCGGCTGCCTACCGGGCGGCTGCCTACCGGGCGGTGTCGGGGACTACGCTGCCCGCATGCTCCTCGGCCGACGCGCCGAGCGCGCCGAGCTGGAGTCGTTGTTCGAGCGCGCCCGGGCGGGACGCAGCGCGGCGCTCGTCCTGCGCGGCCCGGCCGGCGTGGGCAAGTCGGCGCTGCTCGAGCACGCGGCGGCGACCGCCGCGGCCGGCGGGCTGTCGGTCCTGCGGGCGACCGGGGTGGAGGCCGAGAGCGAGCTGCCGTTCGCAGGGCTGCACCAGCTGCTGCGGCCCCTCGTGCACCGCATCGACCAGCTGCCGGTGCCGCAGTGCCGGGCCCTGCGGGCCGCCCTCGCCCTCGAGCCGGGCGACGGCGCTGACCGCTTCGTCGTGTCCGCCGCCGTCCTCACGCTGCTGGCGGACAGCGCCGGCCAGCCCGGCCTGCTCTGCCTCCTCGACGACGCCCAGTGGCTCGACCGGCCGTCGCTGGACGTCCTGCTGTTCGTCGCCCGCCGGCTGGACGCGGAGGGCATCGCGCTGGTACTGGCCGTCCGCGACGGCCACCTGCCCCCCCGGGTGACCGCCAACCTGGCGGTCCTGCCGGTGGGGCCACTGGACCGGTCCGACGCCGCACGCCTGGTCGCCGACCGCGCGGGCGTCCCGGTGCCCGACGCGGTGCTGACCAGGCTGCTCCACCTCACCGGCGGCAACGCGCTGGCGCTGGCGGAGCTGACCGGGCTGCTGGCCGAGGACGTGCTCCGCGGGCGCGCCGCGCTGCCGGACCCGCCGCCGATCGGCGCCGGCATGGAGGACGCGTTCCTCACCCGGGTCCGCGCCCTGCCCCCGGACACCCAGCTGCTGCTGCTGGTGGCGGCCGCCGAGGGCACCGGCGACATCGGCACGGTGCTGCGCGCGGCGGCCCAGCTGGACGTGGCGGAGCGGGCGCTGGACCCAGCCGAGGCGGACGGGCTGCTCCAGCTGACGCCGGACGGGCTGGTCTTCCGGCATCCGCTGGTCCGCTCGGCGGTGTACGGGGGCGTCAGCTCGTCGCAGCGGCGCAGCGCGCACCTGGCCCTCGCCGAGGTGCTGCGGCACCCCACCGAGTCCGACCGGCGGGCCTGGCACCGCGGGGCGGCCGCACTGGGGCCGGACGACGACGTCGCCGACGCGCTGGCCGCCTCCGCCGAGCGGTCCCGCGCCCGCAGCGGCTACGCCGGGGCGGCGGCGGGCCTGCGGCGG
>DASQDS010000244.1:0-15853 GCA_035634075.1 Pilimelia sp.
GGAGTGCGTCTCGCTGCGGGACCTGGGGGTGGCGGGCATCGACAGGTCCCGGCCCGCGGCCGGCACGCTGGGCCGGGTCACCGTCACCCTCCCCGCGGGCGCCACCCAGGGCCCGTCGACCTGGTACGTCATCCGGCTGCACGCCCGGGTCTCGCTCGCCGCCGGCTCGACCGGCACGGCGGTCGTCTCCGCGGCCACGAACGACAGGACGGCGGCGCAGATCCAGTTCGTGCCGGTGGCGGCGGGCGGCATGGAGTGGAACGCGGTGTCGGCGGCGGAGCCGGCCCGGCGCGTCCGGACGGCGACCCGCTCGGCTGACGTGCGGTTCTCGAACTTCCTCCAGAAGACGGGGGTCCGGGGCGGGGCCAACACGCTGACGTTCGGGCTGGAGACCTTCGACGGTGGCCGGGTCGACCGCGTGCAGATCTTCGGTGACTCGTGCATCGGCTCCACCAGGCGCTCCCCCGAGACGCTCCAGGTCCAGGCGCAGATCAATCCGCCGACCGTGCGGACGGGTGCGGACTTCACCATCCGGGTGCGGGTGCGCAACGCCGGGTCGGGCGCGGTGGGGACCGTCCGGCTGTCGGTCAGCCCCGCCGAGGGCGGGGTGGTGCCGTTGGCCGGGACGGAGCGCACGACGACCGACCTCGTCGGTGAGTGGGTGACAGACGTGCGGTTCCGAGCTCGGTCCCCGGGCCGGCACGTCGTCATCGTGGATGTCGGGACGGCGATCTCGCCGTACGCCGGGGGCAGCCGGATCTCGGTGCCGGTCACCGCCCCGGCCGCCGGCGGCGGCGTCCCGGCCGCGGTGTGGTGGGCCGGCGCCGCCGCCCCGGTGGCGGGCCTGGCCTGGTGGTGGACGGCCCGCCGTCGGCGACCCCATCCGGATGTGCCGGCCGGGCGGGCCTGACCCGCGCCGGCTGGGCGGGTCGAGCCCTGGTGGGCGCGCCGCCGCCCGGCCGGCGGGTCGTCGACCCGCCGGCCGCGCGGTGCGCGAATCGCCTCAGGCGGTGGGGGACCGCCCGGGGCCGACCCACGGCCCGCCGCGAACGACGTGCCGGAAGCCAACCCCGAGGCGGGTGGGCGTCGAAACGATGTTGATCATGTGCTGGGTCACGTGGTTCACCTCCTCGGTCGGGCCGCGGGGCGCCGGGCGGCCAGGGCGGATGTGGGCAGGGGCGTGGGCGCACGCCTCGGTCAGCCGGCGCGCGCATGGGCGCGAGCCGGCGCGCGCATGGGCGCGGCAGGTGGAAAGGCGACGGGTCGGGAGGCGACGGGTCGGAAGGCGACGGGTCGGAAAGGCGACAGCGCGGACGACAGCGGTACGCCAGGGACGTCGCCCCCGCCAAGGGTGGGTGTCACACGGCGCTGAAAAAGCCGCCCGGGCCCAGGTCCGGGCGGGCGGCTGTGGTAACGGTCGCTTCCGTTACCCGCGCCACCGACCCGGCTCGGCGCCCATACCGGTGTCGCCGACCCCGCGGTTGGCGGGCACGGCGCACCTGCTGCGAAGCGCGTGGCGCTCCGAGCTGATCAAGGCCGGTGCCGCCATGACCGTCTCCGTTCCGCTAGGGCCGACTCGTGTGGTGGACCTGAAAAACCGTGTCGGCGGGCAACTCGCTGATCGAGCCCGCCGGTGGTCCGTCCGTGACAGGATCCACGACAGGCCACCCTCGCGCAACGTTTTTGTCGGCCGCTTGCCTGTTTCGTGATCTACGGCCCGGGAGGGAGGGGAGTGCGATGTCCAACGACGTCATGTGCGGCGGTGCCGCACACGTGCTCCGGGCGGCCGGCGCGTGCCCTTTGAGTCCGAGATGGATCGCGCCGCCCGAGCGATGGGGCGCGGCCTATCGGCAAGGGGTAATGTTCGATCCGGTTCCATCACCTGACATGGATCCAGAATCATAAAACCGGGCCTCAGGCACCCGAAGGGGGTTCCATGGACCGCTCCCGCATAGCCGGGGCAGCCGCAGCGACGCTTGTTCTGCCGCTCTTGTCTCTGCTGCCGGGGTCGCCGGCGTCGGCGGCACCCGCCGCGTCGCCGGCGGTAGACCGCCCCAGCGACATTCGTGATCTCAACCGCACCGACTTCAAGCTCGACGGCCGCGCCGTCGACGTGCCCAAGGAGTACGAGGGCTCGACGAGCGCGCAGCAGCGCACCATGGCCGCGGCGGAGACGCCGCCGGTGGGCACCGTTCGCCAGTGGCTCGGTCTCGACGACGTCGAGGGGACCCTCTACCGCAAGGACTACACGCTGCGGGCCGTCGGCGAGCACATCGAGGTGTGGGTCGCGAACGACCTGGCGTTCCCGGAGGGCGACTGCCGCACCGCCATCCCGAATAGCACCACTGTCACGGACGCCCAGGTGAACCGCCTGGTCACCGAGTTCGACACGAATATGTACCCGAAGGAAACTGCGGTATTCAGCACGCCGCCGGATCGGGACGGCAGCGAGGCGGTCGTGGGACCGGACGCGAATGGCAACGGTGGTGACTACACCGGCGCCGGCGAGAAGACCGTCACGCTGATCGACAACGTGCGCGACGACAACTTCTACACGTTCCCCGAGGCGCCGACGTACATTGCCGGCTTCTTCTCCTCGCAGATCAACGAATTGCTCGACCGCAACGTGATGACGATCGACGCGTTCGACTGGGCGCACCGGACGACGGCGAACCCGCCGGACGCGCCGACCGCCGACCTGTGCACCAGCCGGCCGGCGCGGCCCAACCTGTACGAGGGCGTCTTCGCGCACGAGTGGCAGCACCTGCTGCAGTACTACACCGACCCGTTCGAGACCAACTGGATCAACGAGGGGCTGTCGGACTACGCGGCCGCCCTCACCGGGTACACCGACACCCAGGCCACCGTCTTCGACCGGGGCGCGGAGAGCCACCTGTACTGCTACCAGGGCTTCGGCATCGTGCAGACGCCGTACAACACCAACCCCAGGGACTGCGGCGGCCCGCAGAACTCGCTGAACCTCTGGGGTGAGGGCAACCCGAACGCGGTCCTCGCGGACTACGGCATCGCGTTCCAGCTGATGATGTACCTGAAGGACCACTACGGCGAGGACCTGCTGTCCCGGCTGCACCGTGACGGTGAGCTGCAGGGCCTGCCGAGCCTGGACGCGGCGCTGGAGGCCGAGGGCGTCCGCGACATGTACCGGGTGCTGCACGACTACCAGACCATGACCCTGGTGGACAAGATCGTCGGAGACTCCCGTCGGGGGATCTTCCTCGGCCGGCCGAAGAGCGCCGTGACCAGCCCGAGCGTGCGTTCGACGGTGAACCTGGCCAACCCGCAGGCCTACAGCGAGCCGGGGGCGGCGCCGAACGGCGCCGACTACGTGCCGCTGCAGCGCGCCGGCGGGCAGGTGCTGCGGGGCAAGGACCTGCGGTCGGTGACGTTCCGGGGTGCGCCGACCCTGCCGGCGATCCCGCTGGCCTGGACGGTCGTCAACAACGACCCGGACCGGCCGGGCAACCCGGTGCTGTTCTCCGGCAACGCCAACAACCTCGACGTCTCGGCGATCGCCTCCGTCACGGTGCCGACCGCGGACCCGACGCTGCGCTTCCTCGCCAAGTACGGCGCGGAGGACGGCTACGACTACGGGTACGTGACGGTCTCCACGGACGGCGGCGAGACGTACACGCCGATCGCCGGTGACCAGACGGAGGCCGGGCCGCTCGGCCCGGCGCTGAACGGGACGACGGAGGGCTTCGAACCGCACTCGTTCAACCTCTCCGCGTACGCCGGCCGGGAGATCCTGCTCGGCTTCCGGTACGTCAGCGACGGTGGCGTCAACGAGGGCGGTCTGCTGATCGACGACATCACGGTCGGCGGCACCCAGCTCAGCGACGGTTCCAGCCTGGCGCCGTTCGACTCGCCCACCGAGATCAACCCGGTCGAGGTGGCGAACTGGAACCTCCGCCTGGTGGGCCTGGACGCCAAGCACGCCGTGGCGGCGCAGCTGGAGTTCAACGGCCGGACCAGCGTGCGGCTCAGCCAGCTCCAGCTGGCCCTGCTGCGGGCGTTCCCGACCGTGGTCGCGATCGTCGCGTACGACGAGCCGACCGAGCAGGTGCAGCAGTACGCCCCGTACACCCTGACGGTGAACGGGGTCGTGCAGCCGGGCGGCACCGGCTCCTGACCTGACGCACGACACCGCGGGCACCTGCCGTCCCACCGGACGGCAGGTGCCCGCCGCTTGTCGGCCGGCCGCTCAGGCCGTGACGACGGTCTTGACGAGCTTGTCGGCGAACGTCTGCTTCTTGGCGTCCCACAGCGGCCACAGGAAGCCGATCAAGCAGGGCAGGGCGTCCAGGATGTGCGCCAGGTCCCGCAGGAACGCCCGCCCGGCGCCGATCGGCTGGCCGCTGGCCTCATCCCCCAACGAGATGCTCAGTGCCCGGCGGCCCCAGCTCCGCCCGGTGCGGCCGGCCTGGTACCACCTGTTGTACCCCCACACGATGACCCCGAGCAGGGAAAAGACGGAGTAGAGGGGGCCGCCCCACATCTCGCCGGTCTCCGGGCCGTCGAGCACGTAGCCGATGATGGAGAACGGGGCGACGATGAGGCTGTCGATGAGGTACGCGCCCAGGCGCGCACCCCAGCTCGCGTTGCGCATGGTGTAGTGACTCCTCTATGCGGGGCTCAGCCGACGCCGAGCCGGCGGACTTGCAGAATCCAGCTCGCCAGCGCGAGCGGGACGACGAGCCACCCCGTGAGCCGCCGGGCCCGCGCGGACCACGGCACCGGCGCCGGCAGGACCCGCGCCGCCCGCAGCACGAGCAGCGCGGTGCCGGCGGCGGCCACGGCCGCCAGGCCGAAGACCGCCGGATTGGCGGCCAGCGCGCCGCTCACGTCGCCGCGCACGAGCGCGACCGACGCCGTGGTCATTCCGCAGGCCGGGCACGGTACGCCGGTGAGCCAGCGCAGCGGGCACGGCGCGGCCAGCCCGGTCGCCGCCGTGACGTGCGGCCACAGCGCCGCCGCCACGGCGACGCCGAAGCCCAGGCCGGCGACGCGTTCCGCGACCGAGAATTCGCGCACATCGACCGCCTTGATCATGGGGTGAGCGCCCGAGCGTAGGGGAGCCGTCGCGGGCGCGCCGCCCCGTTCGACAATGCTGTCGCCTACCCGACCGTGCCGCAGAATGATCTGGTGACGACCGCCGAGATCACCCCGTTCCGCATCGACGTGGGCGAAGACGCGCTGCGCGACCTGCGGGAGCGCCTCCGGCGTACCCGCTGGCCGGAGCCCGAGACGGTGCCGGACTGGTCGCAGGGCGTCCCGCTGGCGTACGTCCGCGACCTGTGCCGCTACTGGGAGCGGGAGTACGACTGGCGGGCCACCGAGGCCCGGCTCAACCGGCTGGCGCAGTTCCGGACCCGGATCGACGGGCTGAACCTGCACTTCGTGCACGTCCGGTCGCCGCACCCCGGCGCGCTCCCCCTCGTGCTGACGCACGGCTGGCCCGGCTCCATCGTGGAGTTCGACAAGGTCATCGGGCCGCTCACGGACCCCGTCGCCCACGGCGGCGAGGCGGCGGACGCCTTCCACGTCGTGTGTCCGTCGCTGCCCGGCTACGGCTTCAGCGACAAGCCGGCCGCACCGGGCTGGGGGGTGGAGCGGATCGCCCGGGCGTGGCGGGAGCTGATGGCCAGGCTGGGCTACGCGCGCTACGGCGCGCAGGGCCACGACTGGGGGACCAGCATCAGTACGAGCCTCGCGGTGCAGGACCCGGACCGCGTCGTCGGCATTCACCTCGTGCCGCCGCTGGCGCCGCCCGACCCCGCCTCCTTCGGCGACCTCACCGACGCCGAGCGGGCGGCGCTGGCCGCGCTGGAGCGGGCCGGGGCGGAGGAGGACGGCTACTCCCTGGAGCAGTCCACCCGCCCGCAGACGGTCGGCTACGGACTGGTCGACTCCCCGGCGGCGTTGTGCGCCTGGATCGTCGAGAAGTTCTGGGCCTGGGCCGACTGCGCCGGCCACCCGGAAAACGCTCTGACGCGCGACGAGCTGCTGGACAACATCATGCTCTACTGGCTGCCCGGCACGGGGGCCTCCGCCGCGCGGCTGTACTGGGAGAGCATCCGGGCGGTGAAGGAGGTGTTCAGCGGCGCGATCGCGGACACGGTGACCACACCCACCGGAGGTTCCATCTTCCCGGGCGAGGTGCCGCGGCCGTCCCGCCGCTGGGCCGCGAAACGGTTCGTCGACATCCGGTACTGGAACGAGCTGGATAAGGGCGGGCACTTCGCGGCGTTCGAGCAACCGGAGCTTTTCGTCGGCGAGGTGCGCGCGTTCTTCCGCCTGGTGCGCTGACGCCCCGCCGCGCCCCGCCCCGCGTCCTCGGCCGCGCGGGCGCATAGCTGACAGATGCCTTGAAGCCCCGCGCCGGGCGTCTTAGCGTCGCTTTCGAATGGTTGTTCGAACAGCCTTTCGCGCCGGCTGGCCGCCGGCACGCGCGGGCCACGGGGGACCGCGCGGAGCGCCGCAGGGGACAACCGTGTCTGGACCCATGACCCGGGTCACCGTTCGCCTTCTCCTTCCCACACTGAGCGCCGCCCTGATCGGCATCCCGGCGGCCGCCGCCAGCGCGGCCCCGGAGCCCGCCGCCGAGAGCCGGCCGGTCGGCGCCGTCAGCTACGTCGGCACGCCGACGCTGGACAAATCCGGCGAGCTGGCGGTCCCGAAGCCGCAGGAGCGCGCGGCCACCGCGGCGGACGCCGCCCGGACGGCCGACCGGCTCAACCAGATGTCGTTCGTGAACCCGTTGGCGGTGGCCGCCGCCTCGGACCCGAAGCGCCCGCCGGCGGTGCCGGACGGCGCCGACGCGCAGGAATGCCTGAACAGCCCCAACGCGAACACGGCGTTCGGCCGGATCCACAACCGCTTCCTCTGGTGCCAGCGGTGGCAGGTGGAGGCGTTCCGGGGCAGTCTGGGCCCCCAGCCGGGCGGCATCAAGCTCGCCACGATGACGATGTCCTACACCGCGGTGGCATACGGCCGCGACGACGGCAACCGAAGCGCGACGATCTTCTTCCGCGGCGACGACCTCGACCTGTGGCCGGTGCGCAAGGGGTACCTCCGCGAGGACTCGATGCTGTACCAGCGGATCGGCTGTGCCGGTGGGTCCAGCCCGCCGTCCACGCCGGTGGGCTGCGACAGCGCCGAGTCGTATGTCGGCAAGCGGCTCGACCAGTGGACCGGCGAGTGGACATCCTGGACGGTCTCGTCCGCGGCCGGCGCCAGCAGCGCGCGAGACTCTGTTCTGCGCCACCAGTGGTCGTTCCAGGGATACGTGGTGGACAGCTTCGCGTTCCGGCTTGCCGACGCCGAGTCGGAGCGGCGCACCATCCGCTGCGACTCCTCGACAGTGTTCGGCAAGAAGCGGCAGGGCGCCTGCATCCACGACGACGTGACGCCGCACCTGCAGTATTCGGTCAACGACCCGAAGGTCAAGGAGGTCGCCGAACACATCCGCTGCGCGCAGGAAGCGCTGACCTGTGTCACCCACCCGGTGAAGGACAACGCGAAGCTGATCCCCGGCAAGTTCATCGAGGGACAGCGCAACGACCTCACCGCCCTGCACCGGGTCCGGTCCTCCACCACGAACAGCCCGGTCGCGGAGGCGAACCGCCGGGTGGTCCGCGCCGCCTGCGCGAGACTGCCGATCGAGGTGTACGACACGGCCAAGGGCCAGGAGTGCGACGAGTACCCGTTCGCCTCGACGATGGAGGGCGCGGCGTGTTGTGAACCGCCGAAGTTCGACTGGGACTACTCCATCAAGGGCGTACCGGGCGACGTCAACGGGTGCGCCGGCCGGGCGCTGAAGAAGTACTACCGGGAAGACCGGATCCTGTACGAGCAGGACGGCTTCTTCGTCCGCATCACCGACACGCCCCCGACGGCGCCGGAGTTCTGCGACGCCATCCCGGCGGACGAGGACGAGCCCGGTGACGGCGGTGGCGGCGGTGGCGGAGGCGGAGAGCCGGTGGAGAACCTGCCGCCGATCGTGGGCGCCGGGCCGGACGTCGCGGGCGAGGAGGGTGCCCCCGTCGCGCTGGGCGGCACGGCGAGCGACCCGGAGTCGGGTACGCCGAACGTGCGGTGGAGCTACCGCGCCGTGCAGAACGTGGACGCCGGGGCGACCTGCGCGTTCGGCAACACCAGCAGCGCCGGGACGTCGGTCACCTGCACGGACGACGGCGTCTTCGAGGTGACGATCACCGGATCGGACGGCGTGAACGCCGCCGTCAGCGACAGCGCGCTGGTCACCCTGTCCAACGTCGCGCCGGGCCTCGGCACCGGGGTCGGCCCGATGTCAGCCGGTGCTCCCGGGACGGCGGCGAAGGGCGCCGGCCCGTCGATCGCCGCCGACCCGCCCGAGGATCCGGGCGTGCTGGCGCCGGCGCCGTGGCAGCTGTTCCGCAAGGGCGCCGCGGTGGAATCCGTCGTGTCCTTCACCGATCCCGCCGAGAACGACACCCATGTCTGCGTCACCGACTGGGACGACGGCTCCACCAGCCGGTACGCCGCCGAGGACAGGACCTGTCGGCTGGCGCACACCTTCGACCGCGCCGGGATGTTCACGATCAACACCGTCGTGACCGACGACGACGGTGCGCCGGTGA
Organism: Pilimelia sp.; assembly: GCA_035634075.1. Taxonomy (GTDB): domain Bacteria; phylum Actinomycetota; class Actinomycetes; order Mycobacteriales; family Micromonosporaceae; genus DASQDS01. The sequence goes on from DASQDS010000244.1 coordinate 8,640, forward strand.
CGGGGAGCGTGCTCGTGGTGGTGTACGACCCGGACGGGCCGTGGGCCAATTCGGACGGCTCATTCGACTCGCCGGCCGGCGCCCTGACCGCACAGCCGGACACCACGGGTGAGGGTTGGTTCCACCTCTCCGGCCGGTACTACCCGCAGGACACGACGCGCCCCGCCGGCTCGGCACGGGGCTGGCTGCCCCACACCGACTACCGGTTCGGCACGGACGGGGGGACCCTGGACTGGTTGGTGGTGACGCCCGACGGGAAGGTCGCGGCGAAGGGCAGCGGCACGTTGGCCGGGCGGGCCGGCCGCTACGGCTTCGTCTTCTACGGTTACGACGGCTGCGCCCAGGGCGGGACGGCCGGGGCGTGCCAGGCGGGCCCGGACCGGTTCCGCGGCGTCGTCTGGCCGCTGTCGGCCGGGCCCAACCCCGGGCAGGCCACGGTGTACGACAACCGGGCGAGCGCCGGCTACGACGTCGACGTGACCGAGCCGGCCGCCCTGCGGACGGGAACCGTGCTGATCCAGTCGCCGAACTGACGCCACCGGGTGCCGGGTGCCGGCGGGGCGCCCGGCACCCGGCCTCCACTACGCTGTCCGCCACGTCGCCGGGGTGGCCGGCGCCCGATATCCCAGCGGAGCGTGTCGTGGCAGAGCTGACCGACCGCGTCGACACCGAGGTGTTCGTGGACCACGGCTCGTTCGATCTCATCGACGACGGCGGCCCGCAGCGGGCCCGACCTGACTTCGCCGCCACCGCGGAGTGGCTGTTCGTCGGCGACAACGAGATCATCGTTGTCAGCGCCGCCGGCCGGCACCACCACGCCGCCGTCGCGGTGGAGGCGTGGGACGGCGAGCCGCCGTCGGCCGCCGGCTGGGAGGACTTCCGGACGGCACGGCTGCGCCTCGACAGTGGACTCGTCGAGATCAACCCCCTGGTCGAGGGCGAGGACGCCAGCGACATCGAGGTCGGTGGGCCGGGCGTCTACCGGGTCCGCGCCCACGTCACGGGCCGGGCGGCACTGGCCGCCCTCGACCCGGCGCTTCCGGCGGAGCCGCGCGGGGTGGAACGGTACCTCTTCCAGTTCTGGCCGGCGGTCGCCGAGGGCTGACGGCCGGCTCAGCCGGGGGCGGCGCGGAGGAACTCCAGCTCCGTCCAGGGGCAGCCAGGCGTCATCGTCGCGGCGTTCCCACCGGGCGGCCATGGTGGCGCCGTCCTCGGCGATCCGCAGCGTCGCCCGCGCCGGCGCTCACAGCCGGGCCAGGGCCGTGCGGAGCGGGTCCAGCCCGATCGAGCCGAGGTTGAGCGCGTCGCGGTGGAAGGCCTTGAGGTCGAAGTCGGGGCCCCGCCGCGCCTTGGCGTCGTCACGGGCCTGCAGCCAGATCCGCTCGCCGACCTTGTACGACGGGGCCTGGCCGGGCCAGCCCAGGTACCGGTTCAGCTCGAAGCGCAGGACCTCGTCCGGGATCCGGCAGTGCGCCCGCATGAACTCCCAGCCCAGCTCCGGCGTCCAGCGCTCGCCCGGATGGAACCGGAACGCGTTGTCCCGGGGGATCGCCAGCTCCAGGTGCATGCCGATGTCCACGATCACGCGGGCCGCCCGGAACGCCTGCGCGTCCAGCATGCCGAGCTTGTCGCCCGGGTCCTGGAGGAAGCCGAGCTCGTCCATCAGCCGCTCGGCGTACAGGGCCCAGCCCTCGCCGTGACCGGAGCACCAGCACAGCAGCCGCTGCCAGCGGTTGAGCAGCTCGGCGCGGACCTGGGTCTGGCCCATCTGCAGGTGATGGCCCGGCACGCCCTCGTGATAGACGGTGGTCACCTCGCGCCAGGTGGAGAACTCGGTGATGCCGTGCGGCACCGCCCACCACATCCGCCCGGGCCGGGAGAAGTCCTCGCTCGGGCCGGTGTAGTAGATGCCGCCGTCGCTGGTCGGCGCCAGGCAGCACTCGATGCGGCGCACCTGTTCCGGGATGTCGAAGTGCGTGCCGTGCAGATCCGTCACCGCCCTGTCGGCGAGCCCCTGCATCCAGTCCCGGAACGCCTCCTTGCCGAGGATGTTGCGGGCCGGGTCGGCGTCGAGCACCACCACGGCGTCGTCGATGGTGGCGCCCGAACCGGCGATCCGCGCGGCGACCGTCCGCATGTCGGCCTCGATGCGGGCCAACTCGGCGAAGGCCCACGCGTACGTCTCGTCGAGGTCGATCTCGGCGCCCAGGAAGTACCGCGACGCCAGGGCGTACCGGTCGCGGCCGGCGGCCTGCTTGGCCCGCCCGCGGGGCGCCAGGTCGGCGCGTAGGAAGCCGGCGAACTGGGCCGTCGCGGCGGTGGCGGCCGCGGCGTGCCGTTGCAGGTCGGCGCACAGCACGGCGCCGCCGTCCAGGCGCTGGGCCAGGTTGTGGAAGAAGTCGTCGCCGTTCGGGTCCGTCCAGCCGTCACACTGCTTGGCCACCTCGAGGATCTGCTGGCGGCTGCTCACGTGCCCGTCGTCGGCGGCCGTGCGCAGCGTGAGCTGATAGTCCTCCAGGGCGCGGGGGATCTGGGCGAGCCGGGCGGAGATGTTCGCGACGGCTTCCTCGCCGTCGGCCGGCATCAGGTCGAAGACCTGGCGGACGCCGTGCAGCGCGCTGGCGATGACGTTCAGCTCGCTGGTGACCTCGCCGGCGTCGTACCGGGCGAGTTCCAGCGCCAGCCGCTCCACCATGGCCTCCTGCGCGACCTGCTCGCTCTCGCCGGCCGGCACCAGCCGGCCCAGCTCGGCGAGCGTCCGCCGGGTGAGCTCCGCCTGGGCGGCGAAGCCCTCCGGCGAGAGATCGTCCAGCCGATCGTCCTGGCCTTTGATGCCGACGTACGTCGCGCCGATCGGGTTGCGCCGTGCCCACTCGGCCACGTAGCGGTCAGCCAGGTCATCCATGTCTCCCACGCCGACGACACTAGCGGGCCGGCCCGCCGGCCCGGCTCACCGCATGGCCGTGCAGAGCGCACCGGTGACCTGCCCGCGTGAGTCAGCCCGCGTGCCCGGCGGCCCAGGCCAGCAGCCGGTCGGCCGGCCAGGTGTTCACCACCCGCGCCGGGTCGACGCCGCACTGGGCGGCCCGGGCGCAGCCGTACGGCAGCCAGTCCAGCTGTCCGGGCGCGTGCGCGTCGGTGTCCACGGCGAAGAGGCAGCCGGTCTCGACGGCGAGCCGGAGCAGCCGCTTCGGCGGGTCCAGCCGGTCCGGCCGGCAGTTGATCTCGACGGCCTTGCCGCGTTCCGCGCAGGCGGCGAAGACGGCGGCGGCGTCGAAGTCGCTCGGCGGGCGGGTCCGGCCGGCCCGGTGGCCCCGGTCCCCGCCCCCGGTCAGCCCGACGGCCGAGGCGGCGACCTTGCGGCCCGTACAGTGGCCGAGGATGTCCAGGTGCGGGTTCTCGATGGCGGCCAGCATCCGCCGGGTCATCCGGGCCCCGTCCGCGCGCAGGTCGCTGTGCACCGACCCGACGACCACGTCCAGCTGGGCCAGCAGCTCCTCGTCCTGGTCCAGTGAGCCGTCGGCGAGGATGTCCACCTCGATGCCGGTCAGCACCCGGAAGCCGGCGGGCAGGGCGGCGTTCAGCGCGGCCACGTGGTCCAGCTGGCGGCGCAGTCGGGCGGCCGGGAGACCGCGCGCGACGGTGAGCCGCGGCGAGTGGTCGGTCAGCACCATGTACTCGTGCCCGAGGTCCACGGCCGCCAGCGCCATCTCCTCAATGGGGGAGCCGCCGTCGGACCAGTCCGAGTGCAGGTGGCAGTCGCCGCGCAGCGCCCGGCGCAGCGCCGTGGCCGCCTCGTCGACGTCGCTGCCCTCGGTGGCGAGCTGGCGGCGCAGGTAGACCGGCTCCTCGCCGGCCACCGACTCCGCCACGCAGCGCGCCGTGACGTCGCCCACGCCCGGCAGCTCCGTGAGCGTCCCGTCGGCCGCGCGGGCGGCCACCTCCTCGGGCGGCAGCGCGCCGAGGGCGGCCGCCGCCGACCGGAAGGCGCGGACGCGGTACGTGGCCTCGTTCGCGCGTTCCAGCAGGAAGGCGATCCGGCGCAGGTCGGCGATCGGGTCGCGGCTCGGCATGAGGACACCCTACGGCCGGCCGGGGCGGGCGGCCGGGAAGGGGATTGCCGCTGGCGGTGGCGGCCGATAATCTCGCCCGCGCCGCATCCGGGGGGAGCGGCACACGGGGGGAAACCATGCTCAGCGTCCTGCGGGCCGCGCTGACCGCCATCATGCTCGCCGGCTTCTACCTGACCGCGCTGGTCCAACTGGGCCTGTCCATCGCGCTGGCGGTCTGGCTCGGCAGCATGCTCAACGGCGCGGTCGCGTTCAAGATCACATTGCCGCTCTTCACCGCCACGGTCGGCGCCGTCGCGGTCGCGCTCTGGAAGGGGATGCGCGCCAGGGACGACCCGCCGCACGGGCTGTCGGTGGGCCCGGACCAGGCGCCCGCACTCTGGGGCGTCGTGCACCAGCTCGCGGGCGAGGTGGGCACCCGGGTCCCGGACGAGATCCGGCTGGTGCCGGAGATCAACGCCGCGGTCCAGGAGAACGCGCGGCTGCTCGGGTTGGTCGGTGGCCGGCGCCGTCTCTACATCGGCCTGCCGCTGCTGCTCACGCTCAGCGTGGACCAGCTGCGGGCGGTGCTCGCGCACGAACTGGGGCACTACTCCGGCCTGCACACGCGGCTGGGCGCGGTGGCGTACCGGGGCCGCCTGGCGATCGGGGGCACGATCGGCCGGATCGGGCCGTACAACGTGGCGGGCTGGGGATTCCGGGCGTACGCCCGGCTCTACCTGCTGGTGGACAGCGCGGTGATCCGCCGCCAAGAGCTGGCGGCGGACCGCGCGGCGGTCCGGGTCGCCGGGCGGGCGGCCGCGGCCGGCGCGCTGCGGGAGCTGCCCGTGCTGGACGCGGCCTGGGGCTTCTTCCTGCGCAACTACGTGGAGCCCGCCTGGGAGGTGGGGTACGCGCCCGACGACCTGTTCGCGGGCTTCGCCGAGCTGCTGGCCGCGCGCAAGGGGGAGCTCGCGGAGCTGCGGGACGCGGAGCCGGAGCGCCGCCGGTCCCGCTGGGACACCCACCCACCGGTCGGCGATCGGATCGCCGCGATCGCCGCCGCGCCCGAGGGCCGGGCGCAACATGACGGGCGCCCCGCCGGCCCGGTGCTGCTGCCGCGGTTGCCGGACCTGGCGCGGCGGCTGCAGGCGGAGATGCTGGACGTCGGTGACCGCACCGTCCTGCCGTGGTTCGAGCTCACGGCTGATTCGCTCCGCGCCCGGACGCAGCGCCGCGCCGACACGGTGTTCCGGGCGGTGGCCCGCGTCACCGGCACGCCGCAGGTGAGCCTCGCGACCATCCTCGAGCTGGCCGCGGCCAACCGGTTGGCGCCGGTGGCGGAGAGCCTCCACCCGGACGGGTCGACGCGGGAGGCGCTCGAGGCCTTCGCCGAGCCGCTGGCTGTGCTCATCGAGCTCGCCGCCATGAATTCGCGGGTCGCGTCCTGGCGGCACTCGTGGTCGGGCCCCGCGGAGTTCGTCGGCCGGGACGGGCAGCCGCTGCCGCTGGCCGAGATCGCGGGGCAGGCCGTCTGGCCGCAGACCGCCTACCGGGCCTGGCACCGGTTGGCGTCGATCGGCATCGACGCGGCCGCGGCGGCGCTGGTGGAGCAGCGGGCCACGGCCGACGGGGCGGACATCATCGCGGCGTTCGCCAACGTGAAGGTCGACGGTACGGAGCACGACCTGCTCGTCCTCAACAAGGGGTTCATCTTCGTCGGCGACCCGGGCAAGTCGGGGGAGGGCAAGGACCGGCTGCGCGGGCTGGTGCAGTCCGCGCCGCCGGCGGAGCTGGCGCGCCGGCACCGGTTCCTGCCGTACGAGGAGGTCGCGTCGGCGTCGATCGACAAGCGCGTGCCCACCCGGGCCGAGCTGGTGCTGCACGGCGGTCGCCGGGTGAGCCTGCATGAGGGCTGGTCCAGTGAGGAGATCGCCAAGGGCAGCCGGGACGTGCTGCTGGAGGTGCTGGAGGCGCTGGGGTAGGGCTACGGTTCCGGCATGCGGACGATCGACTGGGTGGACGGCGCCATCGAGATCATCGACCAGACGCAGCTGCCGGCCCGCACCGTGACGCTCCGGCTGTCCACGGTGGCGGAGCTGGTCGCGGCCATCAGGTCGTTGGCCGTGCGGGGGGCGCCCGCGCTCGGGGTGGCCGGCGCGCTGGGGGCCGCGCTAGCGGCGCGGCGCCACGCTGGCGACGCCGGCGCACTGACCGCCGCCATCCGGCAGGTCGAGACGGCCCGGCCCACGGCGGTCAACCTCGCCCGGGGGGTGCGGCGGGCCGCGAGCCGGTTGGTCGACGGGCCCGACGCGGTGCTCGCGGAGGCGCTCGCGGTCCGCGACGAGGAGGTCGCCGCCTCGGCGGCGATGGCCGCCCACGGCGCCGAACTGGTGATCCAGCTGTGCGGGGAGCGGCCGCGGCTGCTCACCCACTGCAACACGGGCGGCCTGGCCGCCGTGGTGGGCGGGACGGCGCTGGGCGTCGTCGCCGAGCTCGGCCGCCGGGGGCAGCTCGGCGGGGTGGTCGCCAGCGAGACGCGCCCGCTGCTCTAGGGCGCCCGGCTGACCGCCTGGGAGCTGGAGCGACTCGGCCTGGCGTTCCGGCTGGCCGTGGACGGCGCCGGCCCGTTCCTGATGGCGCGGGGCGAGGTGGACGCGGTCATCGTCGGGGCGGACAGGATCTGCGCCAACGGCGACGTGGTAAACAAGATCGGCACGTACGCGCACGCGCTCGGCGCGGCCCGGGCGGGCATCCCCTTCCTCGTGGTGGCGCCGGAGAGCACGGTGGACCTCGACACCGCCTCGGGGGCGGCCATCGAGATCGAGGACCGGGGCGGCGACGAGGTGCTCGGCTTCGCCGGGGTGCCGAGTGCGCCGGGCGGCACCGCGGCGGTGAACCCGGCATTCGACGTCACCCCGTACGACCTGGTGACGGCCATCGTCACCGACCGGCGGGTCATCCGCCTCGACCGCGGCGACATCGTCGGGTGATCAGCCCGCTCGCGGCCCGGGGGCGGTCGGCTCCGGGGCGGTCGGCTCCGGGGCGGTCGGCCGGACGGCGGTGACCGTGCGGCGGTCCGGCGCCACGGCGGTTACCCAGCCGCCGGAGCGGCCCAGCCGGAGCAGCTCGTCCGCGGCGGCCGGCAGCTGCACGGGGTCGCCC
>DASQDS010000245.1:0-2149 GCA_035634075.1 Pilimelia sp.
CAGCAACTCGATGCCCTCGGCTCGCTCCCGCCGGTTCCTCCACAGCCGACTGGTCTGCCACACGCAGATGACATTGATGTCTCCGCGCTCGACGGCGGCCATGACAGCCGCGTAACCGGGCCTCGTCTTGCCGGTACTGGCCTCCATGTCGTTGTCGGTCTGCTCCAGGACGACGGTCCCGCCGCGGCGGGCGACGAGGTCTCTAATGTCGGCCATCTGCCGCTTGACGCCGAGTGCTTCGCCCTGTCTGTCGTCGGAAATCCGGGCGTACGCTGCGGCTTGAAGCGGCTTGCCTGTCATGGGTCCGGAGCGTACAGTGCGACACCACGGGTCGGCGTACCAGTCCGTGGAGTTCCTCGACGCGGTGGACCCCGCTGTCGTCCTGGTTTCCGTCGGCGCCGGCAACCGGTACGGGCACCCCAACCCGGCGGTGCTGGCCCGGCTCGGGCGGGGCGGCGCGCGCGTGCTGCGCACCGATGTCGCCGGCGACGTCGCCACCGTGCGGGCGGGCGACGGTCTCGCCGTCGTGGTGCGCGGGCCGGACGCGGGCCGGCGAATGGCCCCGGGCGCCGCGCCGAGACGCCGCCGGGGGACGGGACGCACGCGGCCCATGCTTCCGGCGTCGGCCCGGTCAGCTTCCGCCGTCGGTGAGCCGCAGCGCCAGGGCCGGGCACATGGTGACGGCCTTGCGGGCGGCTGTCTCCAGCCACGCCGGCACCGGCACGTCCTGCACTGCCGGGAACCCGTTGCCGTCCAACCGGAACAGCTCCGGCACGAGGTGCGCGCACAGCCCGTGCCCGTCGCACCGGGTCCAGTCCACGACGAGCTTGCGCGCCGTGGCGTACGTGGGCAGGGGCAGGATCCCCTTCATCGGCCGGCCGCAGCCGTCGCCGCGCGAGTGCGCGTCGATGTCCTCGGTGAAGGTGTCCAGCGAGGAGAGCGCGAACCGCGCTGTCCCGTCCGGGTGGCTGCACGCGCCCCGGCCCCGCACGACGCCCGCGGCGGCGCGCACGGTCTCGACCGTGCCGGCGCCCGTGGTCAGCGCGCCCATGGCCCGGGCCAGGTCGGGCAGGCCCAGCCGGCAGGGCCCGCACTGCCCGGCCGATTCGCCACCCATGTACTGCAGGATCCGGGTCGCCTCGGCGAGCGCGCAGGTGTCGTTGCCGAGCGGGACGATGATGCCGGCGCCCAACGTGCCGCCCACCGCGTCGAGGCCCTTGCGGGAGACTTCCGCCTGGTCCGCGGCCTCCGGGGTGATCCACTTGCCGTGGTAGCCGCCGAGGAGCACCCCCTGCCCGGACGAGGCGCCGCACATCCGGAGCACCTCCTTCAGCGGCGCCCCCGTGGGGCACTCGACGACGCTCGGCCACTTGGCCGAGCCGCCGACCGACAGCAGTACGGTGCCGGGTTCGTCGGCCGTGCCGACGGCGTTGTAGTCGTACGGCCCGATGCGGGCCGCGATGGCGAGCTGCGCGAAGGTCTCGGCGTTCGACAGCAGCGTCGGGAGTCCACCTACGCCGCTGTCGCTGGCCCGGGTCTTGCGGCCGGGCGGGATGTGGGTCAGGCCGTTGATGCCGCGCACCAGCGCGCCGCCCTCGCCGGAGATGAACCGGTGCGGCACGACGACGATCCGCGTCTTCGCGGGCATCGGGCGTTCGTCCAGCGCGTCGGCCAGGGAGTCCTCGCCGATTCCGTCGTCCGCCACGCCGATCACGATCTCCTCGGCGGACAGCGCGGCTGCGGCGAGCGCCGCCCCGTCGAGGATGAGGTGCGGGGCGCGGGTGAGCAGCGCCTTGTCCTTCCACGCCGCCGGTTCGCCCTCGGTCGCGTTCACCACGATCACGGGCGGCAGGTCCTGCCGGTCGCACGAGTCCAGGACGGCGGCGACCTTGCGGGCGAACGGGAACCCCGCGCCGCCGCGCCCACGCAGCTTGATGTCCTCGGCCAATGACGTCAGCTCGCCGATGGACAGCGGGGCGACGTCCCCGTGCACCAGGTGGTGCGCGCGGAGGTCCAGCCGGCCGAACGCCTCGAAACCGGCGGTCAGGCGGGGGATGCCAATGTAGGAAACGGGTGGGACGGCCGCCGCCCCGGGCCCCGCCGGCTCAACTAACCCAGTACCTCTCCGCAGCAGCAAGGTCCTCACCTC
>DASQDS010000246.1:0-9487 GCA_035634075.1 Pilimelia sp.
AGCGTGCGGCCGCTCCTCGACGGCACGGGGGTCCGCGCGCCGTCCACCGACCCGGCCCGGGTGCGCAGCCACGCCATCGGCGCCGGCCGCACCCCGCTGGTGATCCCGGCCGCCGAGCTGACGCCCGCGGCCACCGGCGCCGCCACGGCCCGCGTGTGTGCTCAGGTCGCCGCGTTCGACGACGCCGCCACCTGCGCGGTGCGGGGGCAGGCGTCGTCCCGCTCGCCGCACTTCGTCGGCTTCTACGGCCTGCCGAGCGAGCCGGACCGGCACGCCGTCGCCCTGGACTGGTCAGCCCCCGGCGGGGCCGTGTCGCTGCCGGTGGCGGGCCCGACCGCCCTCGCCGGCGCCCAGGCGGTGGCGCTGCGGCTGGCCGTGCCGCCGAACAGTGTCGGCACCGCGCTCGACGTCGCGGTGGTCGACGGCGCCGGCCGGCGCGCCACCCTCGGGCAGGTGACGGTGGACGGCCTGCCGGGCACGATGGCCATCCCCGCCCAGTGGGGCCAGGAGGTCCGCGTACCGCTCGCCGCCGCCACCGCCGCCGGCCTCGACCTCGGCCGCGTCACCGCCCTGGAGCTGACGCCACGGGGCGCCGCCGGACGGGCGTGGCTGGTGGACGCCTGGGGCTGGCGGGCCGGGACGCCGACCGGGCCGGCGGCACCGCTGCCCCGCATCGACATCGGGGACCTGAGCGACGTTCAGGAGGGCGACACGGGCGTCCGCACGTACCAGCTGCCGGTCACGGTGTCGGGCAGCGGCACCGGCCGCGTCCGCCTCTTCGTCGTCTCGCCGTTCACCCAGGCGACCTCCCACCAGGTGGTGGCGGTGGCACCGGGCACCACCCGGTTCACCGTGCCGATCCCGGTGTCGGGGAACACGCGCTTCGGCAGCGAACGGCTGCACTACGTGGTGCTGGCCAAGGCCATGCAGGGCACGGTCGTCGGGGGGTACGAGGGCAGCCTCGGCGTGCTCAACGACGACCCCCGGCCGGCGCCCTCGGTCAGCGCGGTCACCGACCGGGTGACCGAGGGGGCGAGCCTGACCTGGCGAGTCGCCCTGTCGGCCCCGGCGGACGTGGCCCTGTCCGGCCGGCTGACCCCGCAGGCGCCCGCAGCCGGCGCGGAGCTGTCGACCACCGACGTCGACGCCGACTGGCTCAAGAGTGCCCTGCAGGTCGAGGCAGCGCCGTCCCGCCCCCTCTCGGCCGCGGGCGGCACCCTGACCGTGACGGTCGCACCGGGCGCCCGGGAGGCGGTGATCGAGGTCAAGACCGCTGCGGACGGCACCGCCGAGCCGGCGGAGCAGGTCCGCCTGTCGCTCGACTGGTCCGGCCAGCGGGTCGACCTGACAGGCACCGTGACCGACGCCCCGTGAGGTCCCGGCCGGCCCTCCGGCCCGGATGTCGATCAATCGGGGGTCGGTCAGGCCGGAATGTGCACCTGCCGGCCGCCGGTCGCCGCGGCGATCCGTTCCCGCTGGTCCGCGCTGTCGCAGTTGACCGTCCAGTTCGGCCCTACGACCATGTGCACGTCGGCGACGCCCGAGAGCACCCCGGCGATGGTGGGCACGTGCTCTTCCGTCTCGGCGGACGTGGCGTACACGCTGACGACGATGTTGCCCGCGCCCATGTCACAGGAGGCTCTGGCCACGGCGCCCCGCAGGGCCAGGATCGGCTCGTAGCCGAGGCACCGGACGCCGCTGGCCTCCAGGGCGGCGATGAGATCGTGGAGCGTCTCGTACCGCGCGGCACCGCGGTCCGTGGCGGGCTCGCGCGCGTGGTCGGCGGTGGGTGAGTTGTCGCCCGGCGACGGGTGGACGGGCCGGGCGTTGCGATGGGCGGGATGGGAGCCGGCGAAGTTCGGCGCCGCCGCGGCGTGGCGGGCGCGGGAGTCGTTCATCGCGGCAGACTACCGCTTGTAGCGGGTCAGTGACTCTAGGCTGTTCGGTTGTGAGATTTGTCGATCAGTCAACGCTCGCCCGGCCGGGCCGCGACGTGATCCCGTCCGGCGGCCGTCGGGCGCCGCCGCAGCTCCACCGCACCGGCGCCGGTCAGCTGGCCCAACGTGGCCGTGCGCCCGGCCACCAGCAGCAGCAACGCGGCGATCGGCCCGCTGACGACCGACCCGTCGCCGCGCGTCCACGGCACGTCCGTGGCGACGAGGCGGAACCCGCGCAACCGGCGCCGCGCGCCGAACGGAAAGCCCATGCTCCACACCCGCTCCGCCGCGACGCGGGCCGGGCCGGGCGGCACCGGGTGCCACCGGCCCAGCGGCACGGCGATGTCCTGGCCGTGGCAGAGGGTGTCGAGGAGCGCGTCGTGCGGCTTCATGCCGATCCCCAGCCGCCGTGACCCGGCGATCGCCCGCAGGCCGGCGACGAGCGCCGCCGGCGGCGACCCGGCCCGGCGCCTGGCGGTGGCGTCGACCATCCGGTTGAAGTTGCCCCGCGCCCGCAGGACGTCGCCCAGCGGGTTCAGCGGACCGATCCGGTCCTGCATCGTCAGGTGGGCGGCGACCTCGCGGACCCGCCAGCCGACGCACAGCGACGGTCGCTCCCACTCCGCCGGCGCCAGCCCCGCCAGGAGGTCCGCGACGGCGAGCCGCTCCCGCTCCACCGCCCGCCAGATGTCCTCGACGTCCATCGACCCAGTGTGCGCGACCCGACCGGCGCCGTGGCCGCGCCGGCCCGGATCCCGCAACAACCGAGAAGGCCGGGCGGCCGGCGTCCGTAGGGTCTGGGCATGACCGGCACTGCCGTGGTGATCGGCGCCAGCATGGGCGGGCTGCTCGCCGCGCGGGTGCTCAGCGAGGCGTACGGCACCGTGTTGCTGGTGGACCGCGACCCGCTGCCCGACGGGCCGGTAGCCCGGCGCGGGGTGCCGCAGGGCCATCAGCTGCACGTCCTGCTCGCCCGCGGCCGGGAAGCGCTCGACGAGCTCTTCCCCGGCCTGTCCGCGGAGCTCGGCGCGCTGGGCGCGCCGCTGGTCGACCTCCACGGCCAGGTGCACTGGTACAACGACGGCCACCTGATGTGCCGCGCCGCCTCCGCCATGGTCGCGGTCGGGACCAGCCGGCCGCTGCTCGAGCACCGCGTCCGCGCCCGGGTCGCCGCGCTGCCGGGCGTGCGGTTCCTGCCGCCGGCGCAGGTCGTGGGCCTCGAGGCCACCCCGGACGGTCGCCGGGTCACCGGAGTCCGGTTGGCCGCCCGGCCGGGCGGCGGCGCCGGCGCCACGGCGACGGTCGTCGCCGCCGACCTCGTCGTCGACGCCTGCGGGCGCGGCTCCCGGACGCCGGCCTGGCTGGCCGAGCTGGGCTACCCCGCCCCGCCCGAGGAGCAGGTCGAGGTCGGCATCACCTACGTCACCCGCCTGTACCGGCGGGAGCCCCACCACCTCGGCGGGCTGCTCGGCCTGCTGACCAACGCCGTCCCGGCCCGGCCGCGGGCGGCGATCGTGGCGGCACAGGAGGACGGGCAGCTGGCCGTGGCCCTCAGCGGCCTGCTGGGCGAGCGGCCGCCGACGGACGACGCCGGCCTGCTGGACTTCGCCGGCTCGCTCGTCGCGCCCCAGGTCGCCGAGGTGCTCCGGTCCGCCGTCCCGCTGGGCCCGCCGGCCGTCATGCGCTTCCCCGCGAGCAGGCGGCGGCGGTACGAGCGGCTGCGGCGCTTCCCCGCCGGCTACCTGGTGTTCGCGGACGCCCTGTGCTCCTTCAACCCCATCTACGGGCAGGGCATGACGGTGGCGGCGCTCCAGGCGCTGCTCCTGCGCGGGCTGCTGGCCGGCGGGGCGGGCGAGGTGGGCCGGCGGTTCTTCCGGCGGGCCGCCCGGCTGATCGACGGGCCCTGGTCGATCGCCGTCGGCACCGACCTGCGGTTTCCGGCGGTGGCCGGGCGCCGGTCGGCGAAGGTGCGCTTCGTCAACGCGTACGTCCACCGGCTGCACGTGGCCGCGGCGGCCGACCCGGCGCTCGGCGCGGCGTTCCTGCGCGTCGTCAACCTGATCGACGCGCCGGCGAAGCTCCTCCGGCCGGCGGTCGTGGCCCGCGTGTTGCGCGCGCCGTGGCGTCAACTGGCTACCCGCAGTGAACAAACGCGCGTCGGGAGGTGACGAACAGGGTGACGGGTTCCACCCACCCCAAACCTGAGGAGCACACCATGCGCAAGCTCACCACCGCCACCGCGTTGCTCACACTGCCGGTGCTGGCCCTGCTCGGCTCCGCGCCCGCGAGCGCGGCGGCGTCGGCGACGTTCGACCTCACCTCCGCGACGCTGGTGGCCAGGGGCGCCGCCGTCGACCTCGGCGTGACCGTGACCTGCCCGGCGGGCGACTGGGGGTACGTGTCGGCGGCCATCAGCCAGCGGTCCGGCAGCAGCGTCGCCCACGGCACCGGCTCCTCGTCGTTCTTCTGCACCGGCGCGCCGCAGACGATGACGCTGCGGGCGGTCGCCCAGCCGGGCGGCGTCGTGTTCAAGAGGGGCGAGGCAGCGGTCACGGCCAGTCTGCAGGGCTGCAGCGAATTCGAGTGCTGGTCGCAGGAGGCGAACGAGACCGTCGTCATCTCCCGGTAACGCGGGGGCGCTCCCCCGTGACGCCGCCCCGGCCCTCGTGACTCGCCAGCCGAGCCGCTCGGGCCGGGGCTCCCGGATGCCCAGATTCCCGCGGCGCCCATTCGCAATGCCCTCAGCTAGCCTGGGGTCGGTGGCCTGTGGACAATGGCGACGCCTATGGACAGGACCCGTTACCGTATGTTTATGACCGTCGCAAAGGGCTTACTGGAAGCGATTGTGTTATTGGTCATCGGGGTATCGGTGGCAGCATTTTCGGGCTTTGCCTGGATCATCATGGGCAGCGGCAGTTTCCTCGGGCGATGGGGAACGTGCCTGGTCGTCCTCGGGGTCCTGCTGTCCTTCGGCGGTAACACCGCGATGAGCCGCCTCGGCACGAATGACGCGTTCGCGTGGTTGGGCATGGGCCCGGAGCGGGCCGAATCCGGCGCCGACGGCGGCCGGGTCCTCACCGCGGCCGGCATTTTCCTCTTCGTCGCCGTGCCGATGGTTCTCGCCGGCGGCTTTTTGGCCTTCTGAGGCCGACGCCCGGCGCCGGCGCGAATCAGGCCCAGGGTCATCGGAAAAGGCGCTGCCGGAGCCACCGTGCCGCGCCCACGCCAAGGTGGAGCTTTGCGGCGGCGATCGGCTCCAGGCCCGGCGGCATGCGGGTCACCGCGCCGGCGAGGAGAAACCCGGCGTGGGCGCTCAGGATCGCGTCGACAGCCCGCGGCTCGGCGGGCGGGTGGCCGGCCGCCCGTAGCAAGTAGGGCTCCGGGTCGAGCCCGTCGGCCGCCGCGCTCGACAGGACACAGATCAGGTCGAGGACGGGAGCGCCCAGCCGGGCGTGCGGCCAGTCGACGAACACCACGTCGTCGCGCGTCAGCAGGATGTTGTGGGGATAAAGATCGAAGTGCACGAGCGAGTCGCCGGCCGCCGCGGCCAACCCCTCGTTCTCCAGCGCGACCAGCCGGCCGAGGTTGTCCGCCGCCCACGGGCAGGCGGCGCGGAGCCGGGCCAACCGCGGCTCGTCGCTCGCGAGGTCAGCCCACCCGCCCAGCCGTGGGTGGTCGCGTGGCAGCCGGATCGGCGACGGCGTCACCGCCCGCGCCAGCCGGCCGGCGGCGCGAACGACCCGGTCCAGGTCGGCGGCCACCCAGGGCCGGGCCGGCTCGGCACCGTCGACGTGGTCGAAGGCGAGGATCGTCCACCGGCCGTCGTCGTGCGTACCGAGGAGGCGCGGCGCGGGCACGGCCGCCGGCAGGCGCGCGGCGATCGCCGCCTCCGCCCGGTACAGCTCCAGTTCCCGCGGCCAGGCCTGCCCGTCCATCGCCTTCGCGAAGACCCGCCGCCCGTCCGCCAGCGTCAGGCGGGAAGCGAAGCCCGGCGAGAACCCACCCGACAGTTCTCCGCCCGCGCCACCGCGCCACCGACCAGCGCCTCGATGTCGCCCCGCACCCGCTCCGGCAGCTCCGCCCACAGTGGCCTCTTCTTGCTCCCCGACATGCCCCGATCCCTTCCGCTGGCCCGATTCCATCCCATGCGCCGCGCGCCGGTCACCGCCGCGCCCGCCACCCGCCGCGTACGATCTGGCGTTGGACAGCAAGCGCCCACCAGGACGGACGGCCCACGATGTCGTGGCAGGACACGCCGCTTGCCCGCCGGCTCGGGCTACGGCTACCCATCCTCCAGGCGCCGATGGCCGGCGGCGCCACCACGCCAGCGCTCGTCGGCGCCGTGTCCGCCGCCGGCGGCCTCGGCTCGGTCGCCGGGGCGATGTCGGCGCCGGCCGACTTGCGTGCCGCCATCCGCGCCGTCCGGGCGCTGACGGACGCGCCGTTCGCGGTCAACCTCTTCGCGCCGCTGCCCGCGCCGTCGACCGACCGCGTGGCCGCGTGGGCGGCCCTGACCGGGGTGTCCCCGCCGGCCCGGCCCGCCCCGCCGCCCCGCTTCGCCGACCAGCTCGCCGTCGTCGCCGACGAGGGCGTGACGGCGTTCAGCTTCACCTTCGGGATCCCGCCCACGACCGGCCTGAACGCGTTCACCATGGGCACCGCCACCACCGTGGCGGAGGCCGTCGCGCTGGAACGCGCCGGCGTGGACGCGGTGGTGGCGCAGGGCTACGAGGCGGGCGGGCACCGCGGGACCTTCCTCGGGCCGGTCGACCGGTCGCTGATCGGCACGCTGGCGCTCGTTCCGCAGATCGTCGACGCCGTCGCCATCCCGGTCATCGCCGCCGGCGGCATCATGGACGGCCGCGGCATCGCGGCGGCGCTCGCCCTGGGCGCACAGGCCGTGCAGCTCGGCACCGCCTTCCTCACCTGCCCCGAGGCCGGCACGAGCCCCGCCCACCGGCGGGCACTGGCCGGTGACACCACAGTCACCCGGGTCCTGACCGGCCGCGACGCCCGCGCCGTCCGTACCGCCGCCGTCGACCGCCTGGAGGCCGCCGGCCTCGACCCGCCCGACTACCCGCTGCCCCGCCACCTCACCCCGGAGGCGCCGATGCTGGCCGGCCAGGGCGGCCGGCTGGCCCGCTCCCTGCCGGCCGCCGACCTGCTCGCCGCCCTGGCGGCAGAGACCGACGAGGCCATCGCGCGGCTGGCCTGAGCCCCGCGGTTGCTGCGGCCGGCCGGTGCGACGGTCCGTGGCAGCACCGCTCAGCCGCCGGGCCGCGGCGTGCCGCCGCCGGTGAGGGCCGTCTGTGGCCGGGCGAGCTCCGCGTCGGTGCCGATGGCCGGGCGGCGTTCGGGGTACGCGACGTAGTGACGGACCGCGCCGACCGGGAACGGCCAGCCTCGCGCGGACCCCCGATGGATGGAGGCTGAGCGGCCGGCTGGCGCGGCCGCAGTCAGCGGACGACCTGATCATCGCCCCGCCGGCCCAGACCGCCGCGCGGCTGGCTGAACCCGCCGTTGCTGAGGTCGGCCGGTGGTGACGTATCGCACCGCCCCTGTCCTGGACCGCGTACCGCCGACCACGCGGGCACAGCTGATCCGGACGGTGAAAATTCCCCGTCACCGTGACGGAGCTTTTGGCGGTCCGGGTTACAGTGAGACGGTGACCGGTTCCCCTGAGACCCGCAGTGAGACCGCTGAGATGTTCGCGGCTGCCGGGATCGTGGTGACCGAGGAAGGCCGGGCCCGGGCTCGGCGGAAGCTCGACGACGCCGCCCGGCGGATGACCCCAGAGGGCTGGGAGGCATCGCGCCGTGAGTGGTTGGACTACCCTGACTCGGCGTGACCGACCGCCCCATCAAGCTTGTCCTAGACGCCACCGCGATCGTCGCGTACGCCTCCGGTCGTACGGACGTCGGTGAGGTAATCGCGGAGGTCCTCGACGAGAGTGGGCGGTTCGCGGTGCCGGCCGTGTGTCTGTACGACGCGGCCATTCGCCTGACCCAGAAGGAGCTCACCGTTGTGAGGTGATGCTCCGCAACACGGCCTGCGTGGAGGTCGAGTGGCCGGCGAGCCGGCGGCGGATGCTGGCCACGACTCGCCGACTGGGGTCTGCACAGCGGGCAGCGGCCGTCCTGTGGGCGGTGGCGGAGGGTGCGTACCTGTTGAGCGGCGAGCCGGACGCCTACGGCAACCCGGGATTCGCCATCGAGGTCTGACGCCGGCAAGCCCTTCGGAGGATCCGCCACCGGCCGGTGTTTTCCCTGGTATTGGCTTTCTGTAGCAGGGCCGGGTTAGACCCCGCGACCCCTCGCCTGTAAGTTCTGCGACCCCTGTCCGGCGGTGCCCGCCCGCATCTCTGACCTTTGGTGCGCGCGCCGACCCCAGCCGGGACTAGACAGTCGGCAGCCGCCCGGCAGCCGCCTTCCAACTTCGTAACAGGTCGGAATCAGATTGCAGGATATTCCTCCGACATATTGCGACAGCGATCTGGTTGGGGTGCAGCCCCTCGCTCGTTTTGGCAAGGGCCGAGTTGTTCGACGTTTTCGCTCGAGGAACTTCTCGTACCTTATAGCATGATCCCTGTGTTTTCAGTGCGTCGTGGCCGGGACCGACTTGGCGGCCAGCAACCGGCACCCTCGCAGGGAAAACCGAAGATGATCGGCCCCAAGCATGCCTTGGCCTTGCCACCTGGGCAACGGGGTCGGCGGGTTCGATGGCGGGTGGGCGCCTTCAGCGTGTATTTCGCACTACAGGGGGCTGCGATGTGGGCAGTGCATACCTGGGGCTGGCCCGAGGCAGTGGCCATCCCCGTGGTTGCCGTGCCCTACTGGGTCGTGGTGACGGCCATTTGGTCGCGATTTGGACCCGAGGTGCCCGGCCTTTCTTAACGCGTCGCACTTCCGTTGGCGGATGCGTCAAGCATAAGGTGCGACCGGACATCCGGCGATCGACGGCCGGCTTCCCATGTCGGACCCTGTCGCTATGGTTTAGCCATGTCACTTGTCAGATGCACTACGAACTGCGACAGACCGAGAATCCCGTTACAGGTGACCATCACTCGCTTTAGCCAGGGAACTCAATGATGGCGTGGTCCCGCCGGGTCCCTTGGCTGCGGCCATAATTGTAATAGGCCCCGCGGTGGCTGTGTTGGTCGACAAGGTCCTCACCAGACGCAGGTCTAGACAACGACCGCGAGCAGGGCCCGCTAAACCATAGGCGCCCGCCTCGTCCGCTCAGAACGCCGTCGAGCGGACGAGGCGGTGCGCTGTTTCGTTGGACTTCACGTATTCATACGTCGTGATGTGCATGCAGGACATTGCCTCCTCCGTCAACTTCAGCCTCACAGGTAGACACCCGATGTGGCGCCACTACCCGGAAGGGCGGAACTGTGGCGTTCTTCTGCGGCAGTCGAGGCTATACTCGGTTCAAAATGCGGTCGTTCAGTACGGCCTGCGTAAATGGCGGCCAATGCTGCGGGAACGCCACCGGCGGCGGTCGGCTCGATGTTGTCTGTGTGATCTAGCGCTGAGCGCTACGCCGCCATC
>DASQDS010000247.1:0-1847 GCA_035634075.1 Pilimelia sp.
TCCAGCATGGACAGGGTCGTCCGGCGCTGCTTCGGCAGGACGATCGTGGCCACCGCCCCGGACTCGCCGGCCCGGGCGGTGCGCCCGGCGCGGTGCAGGTACTCCTTCGGCTCCTTCGGGGGGTCCACGTGCACGACCAGCGAGACGCCGTCCACGTGGATGCCGCGGGCGGCCACGTCGGTGGCGACCAGCACGTTCACCCGGCCCTCGCGGAACTCCGCCAGCGTGCGCGTGCGTACCCGCTGGGTCTTGCCGCCGTGCAGGGCGCCGGCGCGGACGCCGACCTCGGCGAGCTGGTCGACAAGGCGGTCCACGCCCGCCTGCGTCCGCGCGAACATGATCGTCCGCCCGTGCCGTGCCGCGATCGAGGCCGCGATCCGGAACTTGTCGGTCGGCGGCACCAGCAGCAGGTGGTGATCCATCGTGGATACGGTGGCGACGGCGGGCTGCGTCGAGTGCGTCACCGGGTCGGTGAGGAATCGCCGGACCAGCGCGTCCACGTCAGAATCCAGCGTGGCCGAGAAGAGCAGCCGCTGGCCGCCCGCGGGGGTGCGGTCCAGCAGCGCGGTGACGTCCGGCAGGAAACCCATGTCGGCCATCTGGTCGGCCTCGTCCAGGACGGTGATCTCGATGCCGTCGAGGGCGCACTCGCGGCGCTCGATCAGGTCGCCGAGCCGGCCGGGCGTGGCCACCATGAGGTGCACGCCCCGGCGCAGGGCCTCCACCTGGCGGTCGTACGGGACGCCGCCGACGGCGGTGACCAGGCTGACGTCCACCGCGCGGGCCAGCGGCCGGAGCGCGTCGGCCACCTGCATGGCCAGCTCCCGGGTCGGGACGAGGACGAGCCCGCGCGGCAGCCTCGGCACCGCCCGCCCGCCCGTGGCGAGGCGGGTCAGCATGGGCAGCCCGAAGGCGAGGGTCTTGCCGGAGCCCGTCTGGCCCCGGCCCAGCACGTCGCGGCCGGCGAGGGCGTCCGGCACGGTGGCGGACTGGATCTCGAACGGCGCGGTGATCCCCTCCCGCACCAGGGCGCGGACCAGGCGGGCGGGTACCCCGAGGTCGGCAAAGCCGAGGGCGTCCGCCGGGGGGTCGCCAGCGGTCGTGTCCGCGGCGCTTTCACGCGTGGCGGCTCCGTGCGTGGCGTCCGTGGACGCGTCGAACAAGGACGGAAACGTGGTCGGGTCAGCGGTGATGATCAACAGGAACCTCTCAGGCGGGGCGCGTGTCCGCGAATGGCCCGCCGCGGCGGGAACCCGCCGTCGAATGCCCGCGTAACGCCCATGCGCGCCCGGCACAACGCGGGCGCGAAACGAATGATCCCGGCAAGTGTAGCGGGCGCCGCAGCATCGTCGAACGTCTCGTGGGCAGCGTCACCCCGCGGCGATCAGCTATTGATCAAGCCGCTGAACAGGTCCGTCAGCGCGTCCCCGGCGACCGTCGCGGCGATGAGGCCGGCCGCCACCAACACCACCAGCATGAGCAGCCCAATGACGATGACCTTGGTGGTGCTCGACCGCGTCGCCGGTGCGTCGACCCGCCCCTGGGACAGGATGTGCCCCGTCAGCGAGCCGGAATTCTCCAGCGGGTCGCCTCCGGGCAGCGCCATGGTGAGCTGGCCGGCACCGTAGCCGCCCGGCCCGCCGTAGGTGGTGCCCGGCGGCCGCTGGTTGCGCGGGCCGGCGGGCTCGGGCCCGGTCGTCGGTGCGCTGTTGGGAGCAGGTGGGTCGCCCGGGGCGGCCGCGCCCGGCGCGGCGTTCGTCCCCGGCACCGCCGGGAGGGTGTACGCGGGCGGCGCCGCGTTGTCGGCCCGGTCCCCGCCGGCGGCGCGCTGGTCCGACCGCGCCGAT
>DASQDS010000248.1:0-3168 GCA_035634075.1 Pilimelia sp.
GCTACCACCCGCTGTTCATGGACTACCCGGAGTCGGCGGCGTTGCCCAGCATCGCCACCACGATCGCCCGGGCCTACCTGCCGCGGGTGACGCCCCGGCAGACGGCCCGGCTGCTGCGGCGCCTGGCCAGGCCGTCCTGAGGTCGGCCGGGTCAGGGTTTGTGCTGATCCCGGCGGGCCCGGGCCGCGTTGCGGGCCACCTTGCGCAGCAGCGCCTCCTCCAGGGCGGCGCGGGCTGCCGCGTCGCCTCCCTTGTGGAGTAACGACTTCACCAGGTTCGCGATCATCGACTGCTCCTCGCCGTTGCCCCGGTGGGACGAGGCCGAGCGGCCGGCTCGCGCGGGAAGGCCGTGCGCCTCCACCCGGAAGTACGTTGTCCGCCCGCCGGACGGTTCAATCGGCCCAACCGGCGCTCACGCCGGCGCCGACCCAGACCGGCGCTGACTCCGCGGGTGCGGGTACCGCGCGAATGCCCTGAGACCGCCCAACGGAGCTCTGCGGGTGCAAGACAGGGGCAGCCCGGTCGCAATGGGACGTACGACGGCAGCGTACCGAGCGCGACAACCGAACCGGTGCGCCGGTGCACCGACATCGCGCGGATCGCCCGGGCAGGATCATTGAGGCGTTCACCACGACGCGAACATGTGAGCCGTCAACGACGGTGCGTAGATTTGGAAGTCCAGTAATAGGAGAGCCGATGTCCGAGACCGTCCCGCAGGCGTCCACCCCGGCGACACTCGCCGCCCAGGCGCGGCCGGGTGCCGCCGTGGTCCGGACGGCGGTGACCGTGCCGCTGCGCTTCACCGACGGCTACGTCGCGTCCGGGCGGGTGTTCACCTTCGCCGGGTTGGCCGACGGCGGGGAACACCTCGCCATCGGTCTCGGCGACTGGCAGGGCGCCCTGGACCGCTCGGCCGGCGGCGGCCCGGCGCCACTGGTGCGCCCGCACAGTGAGTGCCTCACCGGCGACGTGTTCGGCAGCCAGCGGTGCGACTGCGGACCGCAGCTGCGCGAGGCGGTCGAGCAGATCGCCGGCGCCGGTGGGTTCCTGCTCTACCTGCGCCAGGAGGGGCGCGGTATCGGGCTGTACGCGAAGCTGGACGCCTACGCCCTGCAGGATGCCGGTCTGGACACCTACGAGGCCAACGTCGCACTCGGCCGTGGCGAAGACGAACGCGACTACACCGCCGCCGCGCAGATGTTGATCGCCCTGGGCGCGACCCGGGTGGCGCTGTTGACCAACAATCCGGACAAGGCGGCGCAGCTGGCCCGGCTGGGCGTGCGGGTCACCGCGCGCATCCCCACCGGTGTGCACCTGTCCGAGGCGAACCTCCGGTACCTGACGGCCAAGGTCAGCCGGGCCGCCCACACGCTCGACCTGCCACCCGCCCGGCTGACCAGGAGACCCCCCATGACCCTCATCACCTCGCGCGCCGACGTCGTTACCGACGCCCCGGCCCGCTACGCCAAGCAGCTCGTGTCGCACCTGGGCCGGCGCGCCGAGTTCACCACCGACGGCGCCACCTCCACCGCGACATTCGGCACCGCCACCGGCCAGATCGTGGTCGGCGACGGGGTGCTGACCCTGCTCGCGGTCGCCGCGGACGAGGCCGGCGTGGCCCGGGTGGAGCAGGTCCTCGGCAGCCACCTGGAGCGCTTCGGGCAGCGCAACGAACTCGCCGTCACGTGGACCCGCAGCGTCCCCGACCCGGCGACGGGCGGGACCGCGTGATCCGCGGCCGGGTGTGATGCCCGACCGATCCGTGGACCAGCGACCATACGTCCTGCTCAGCTGTGGCATGTCCATCGACGGCTACCTGGACGACGCCACCGAGAAGCGGCTGCTGCTGTCCAACGACGCCGACTTCGACCGGGTGGACGCGGTGCGCGCGCAGTGTGATGCGATCCTCGTCGGGGCGCGCACGGTCCGGCAGGACAATCCGCGGCTGCTGGTGCGCTCGCAGGCTCGCCGCGACGAGCGGGTGGCCCGCGGGCTACCGGCCTCGCCGGTCAAGGTGACCGTGACCGGTCGCGGGGAGCTGGACCCGACCGCGCAGTTCTTCGCCGCCGGGCAGGTCGACAAGCTCGTGTACTGCGCCGGTTCGGCGCTTGACCGGGCCCGGGAACGGCTTGCCAGGGTGGCGACCGTGGTCGACGGGGGCGACCCCGTGGACCTTCGCCGGGTACTGGGCGACCTGTACACCCGGGGCATCCGGCGGTTGATGGTCGAGGGCGGCGGCACCATGCACACCCAGTTCCTCACCGCGGGTCTCGCCGACGAGCTGCAGCTGGTGGTCGCGCCGATCTTCGTCGGTGACTCCCGGGCGACGCGCTTCGTCCGCGACGGGGGATTCCCGTGGGGACCGCACCGGCGCGCCTCGCTGGTCGAGGTGCGCCAGATCGGCGATGTCGTGCTGCTGCGCTACGCGTTGTCGGACCGCTGCGGCGGGCCGATCGGCCCCGGGGAAGCGGGGAGTCCGGGGTAGCGGATCAACGGCCGCCGGTGGCCGGAGCGGTGACCAGCGGCCCGCCGGTGGCCGGAGCGGGGACCACGTGGGCGGGCGGCTCGACCGACCGGCCGTGGTCGACGCCGTTCCGGGCGCCGTCGGCGCGGTCCCGGCCGGGGTCACGATCCCGGCCCGGGGCGCGGTCAGCGCGGTCGCGGTCGGCGCGCGGCCGGCCGAGGGCCCGGACGGCGAGTACGGCCATGCCGGGCAGGGTGCCGACGAACGCCAGTACGCCGTAAACCACCGCGACGGTGAGTCCCTGGGCCGCGCCGAGCCCGGCGACGCCGAACGCCCACGCGCAGAAGCCCTCGCGCGGGCCCCAGCCGCCGATGTTCACCGGCAGCGCCATCGCCAGCAGGGCTAGCATCATCAGCGGCAGCAGCTGGACGAACGGTGCCGGCGACCCGGCGGCCCGGGCCGCGACCAGGAACACGGTCAGGTGTCCCGCCAGCGCCACCAGCGATGAGATCAGGATGCCGGGCCAGATGCGCCGGGCCAGCAGGCCTATCCGGATCTCGGACACCGTGGCGCGGACCGCGCGCGCCCCGCGCGAGGTGCCCCGGCGCAGCCGGATGCCGGCGAGAACGGCGACGGCGATCCCGGCGGCCGCGACCACGGCGATCGCCGTCCACGGCACCCCCGCCAGCCGGGCCGGGGTGAAA
>DASQDS010000249.1:0-3732 GCA_035634075.1 Pilimelia sp.
CGGCTGGCGATTGCGCACCGGCGCCGGCCCGACGACCGGGCCGGCGGTGGCCGAGGGCGACCCGGCCGCCCTCGGCGCGCAGGACGTCGTGGTGCTGGCGACGAAGGCGCACGCGCTGCCCCGGCTCGCGCCGACGCTGGCGCCGCTGTTCGGGCCCCGCACCGTCGTCGTGCCGGCGATCAACGGCGTGCCGTGGTGGTTCTTCGACGGCATCGGCGGCCCGTTCGACGGCCTGCGGCTGCGCGCCGTCGACCCGGACGGGGCGCTCGCCGCGGCCATCCCCGCCTCCCGGGTGCTGGGCTGCGTCGTGCACGTCAGCGCCAGCGTGGTGGCGCCCGGCCACGCCGTGCTGCACGCCGGCAACGGCCTCATCCTGGGCGAGCCGGCGGGCGGTTCCAGCGCACGGCTGGCCCGGATCACCGGGGCGCTGCGGCGGGCCGGCTTCGACGTCACCGAGGCGCCCCGGATCCAGCGGGACATCTGGTACAAACTCTGGGGCAACATGACGGTGAACCCGATCTCCGCGCTCACCGGTGCGGCCGCGGACCGGATCCTCGACGACGACCTCGTTGTGGCCCTCATCCACGCGGTGATGCGCGAGGCCGCCGCGATCGGCGACAGCATCGGCTGCCCGATCGCCGAGTCGCCCGCCGACCGCACCGCCGTCACCCGGCGGCTCGGCTCCTTCAAGACCTCCATGCTCCAGGACGCGGAGGCCGGGCGACCGCTGGAGCTGGACGCCCTGCTGACCGTGGTGCGGGAGATCGGGGCGGCGGTCCGGGTGCCCACCCCGCACCTCGACGGGCTGCTGGGGCTGGCCCGGCTGGCGGCTCGCGGCCGGGGGCTCTACCCGCCGGACCAGGCCGGCTGAGCGGCCGTCAGCGGGCGGACGGCAGGGGCAGCCAGGCCAGCACGTCCTGGATCTTCTCGTCCCAGTAGCTCCACTCGTGCTCACCGGGGCCGAAGTCGACGGTCAGCGGGATGTCCCGGGCCGCGCAGGCATCGCGGAAGCGCAGGTTCTCCCCGTACAGGTAGTCCTCGGTGCCGCAGCACATGAACAGCCGGGGCAACGCCGCCCGGTCGGCCTCCGCGATGAGGCGCAGGAGGTCGTCGTCGCCAGCGATCGGCCCCTCCCCGAACACCCGCCGCATCAGCCCGGGCTGCCAATCGCGCATGTCGCGTTGGCGGCCGACCAGGTCGAGCGCGCCGGAGAGGCTGGCGGCGGCGGCGAACCGGTCCGGGTGGCGCAGCGCCCACTTCAGCGCGCCGTACCCGCCCATGGACAGCCCGGCGACGAACGTGTCCGCCCGGCGCGTGGACACCCGGAAGAACGAGCTCACCACGGCGGGCAGCTCGGTGGACAGGAAGGTCCAGAACCGCTCCCCGAGCGCCTCGTCGGCGTAGAAGCTGCGGTGCACCTGCGGCATCACCACGGCGAGGCGGCGCTCCTGGACGTACCGCTCCAGTGCGGTGTAGCGCGTCCAGGTCGTGTCGTCGTCACCGAGCCCGTGCAGCAGGTACAGCACCGGCGGCCCGGCGGCGCCGGCCCCCGCGGTCGCACCCTCGGGCAGCAGCACGGTCATCGACGTGCCGAGCTCGAGGACGTCGGAGAGGAAGTCCACCCGCAGCAATGCCATCCCGCCAGTCTCGCCGACGGTGCGGCACACCTCCGGGCCGGGGTCGAGCCGCCCGGTGCCGCGCCATGGTCGCCGAATCGCCCCGGCGTCGGGCACACTGGACGCATGGTGCTGCCTGGTCCCGACCCGGATTCCTACCCGCCGATCGACCCCAGCGAGCCCGTCCCGGACGACCCCGGCGAGCTGTCGCCGGATACCCCGGAGACGCTGCCGCCGGCGCCGATCGAGCCGATGCCGGGCCCGGACGACCCCGACGCCGTACCAGAGCCCGCCTAGGGCCTGTTTCATAAGCCTCGGTCGAGGCAGGGCGCTCGCGTCCTCGGTACGCCCCGGGCCGTCCGCGAACGGGCGGCCCTCCGGTGGGGAAACGGTTGCTCGCCGTCCGGCGGGGTACTGGGACCTCAACTGGTGGAGGAACGGGGTGATGGGTGTGCCGCAGCGGTACGACGACTTCGACCGGGTCGCCGTGGTGACCGGTTCCGAGTCGGGCATCGGCGTGGCGGTCGCGGTCGCGCTGGCCGGCGCGGGCTTCGACGTCGGCGTGACGTTCCTGTCCGATGAGTCCGGTGCGCAGGCCACGGCCGAGAAGGTCCGGGCGGCCGGGCGCCGGTGCGCGGTCAGCCAACTGGACCTCACCCGCCTGCCGGCGGCGGCCGGCGCGGTCGACGAGCTGGCCGACGCGCTCGGCGGGCTGGGTGTGCTGGTGAACTGCGCCGGCACCGGCATCAGCACCCCGGTCGTGGAGACCAGCTACGACCAGTGGCGGGAGGTGCTGTCCGTCGACCTGGACGGGCCGTTCCTCTGCGCCCAGCGCGCCGCGCGTCGGATGCTCGCCGCGGGGCGGGGCGGCCGCATCATCAACATCACCAGCGTCCACGAACACGCCCCGCGGGTGGGTTCCGGTGCCTACTGCGCGGCCAAGGGCGGCCTCGGCCTGCTGACCAAGGTCATGGCGCAGGAGCTGGCGGGCTCGGGCATCACCGTCAACGCCGTGGCCCCGGGTGAGATCGCCACCGCCATGACCGGCAACGAGGACGTCGACCCGCACACGGTGGACCGGCCCGGCATCCCCGCCGGCCGGCCCGGCGACGCCAACGAGGTGGCCGCGGTGGTGGCCATGCTCGCCAGCCCGGCTGCCGCGTACGTGACCGGCGCCTCGTGGGTGGTCGACGGCGGCATGCTGCTGATGGGCCCACAGGCCGGCTCGCACCCGCCCGCGGAGGACTGGCGCGACGGCTGACCGCGGCGGCGGTGGCCGGCCACGGTGGAGTCCGCCGCCGACACCCGCGCGACACCGGTCGTCTCGCACGAAGTCCTCGGACTGTCCTACCCAACCCGTAATCTCAGGGCCATGACGATCACGCAGACACGTACCCTTGCGATACCCGGCGTCGACCTGGTCTACGACGTCCGCGGCCCGCTCCCCCCGGCCGACGGGCGCCCCGTGTTGCTCATGATCGGCCAGCCGATGACGGCGGAGGGTTTCAACGCGCTCGCCGCCCACTTCACGGACCGCACGGTGGTCACCTACGACCCGCGGGGCCTGGGCCGCAGCGTCCGCACGGACGGGCGGGTCGACAACACCCCGCAGCAGCAGGCCGCCGACCTGCATCTGCTGATCGAGGCGCTCGGCGCCGGTCCGGTCGACGTCCTCGGGAGCAGCGGCGGCGCGGTGACCGGGCTCGAGCTCGTCGCGGCCCACCCCGGGGACGTCGGCACGCTGGTGGCGCACGAGCCGCCGATCAACGCCGTGCTCCCCGACGCCGCGGGCGCCGAGCGCGCCCGGGCCGCCTTCCACGAGGCGTACCAGGCGAAGGGCTTCGGCGCGGGAATGGCCGCGTTCATCGCGATGACGTCCTGGCAGGGCGAGTTCACCGACGAATACTTCGCCCAGCCCGCACCCGACCCGGCGATGTTCGGCATGCCGTCCGACGACGACGGGAACCGTGACGATCCGCTGCTGTCGAAGAACTCGTGGGCGGTCACCGACTACCGCCCGGACGCGGACGTCCTCACCGCCGCACCGACCAGGATCGTCATCGCGGTCGGCGAGGAGTCAGCGGGCACGTACACCGCGCGTACGGCGGCCGGCACC
>DASQDS010000250.1:0-2462 GCA_035634075.1 Pilimelia sp.
CCATCCCCACGGCCCCCCGGCCCCGCGCCTCGGCCCCGGCCAGCGGGCCGGCGGGGTGGCCGGCCGGCGGGCGGGCGGCGCAGCAACATCTCCCCCGGCGCCACCGACGACAGCCCGGGCACCCCGACCGGCGGATACCTCGGGGGATAACCCGGCCACCGGCGGACCCTCGGAGGGTGACGCGGTCAGTGCCGCTCGCGCAGCAGGCGGGCCGCCTCGGTGGCCCAGTAGGTGAGGATCACCTGGGCGCCCGCCCTGCGGATCGAGGTGAGCGTCTCCAGGATGGCGCCCTCGCGGTCCAGCCAGCCGTTCGCGGCGGCCGCCTCGACCATGGCGTACTCACCGGAGATCTGGTACGCGGCGACGGGGACGTCGACCCGCGCCCGGACGGCGGCCACCACGTCCAGGTACGGCAGCGCCGGCTTGACCATCACCATGTCGGCGCCCTCGGCGACGTCCAGCTCGACCTCGCGCAGCGATTCCCGCAGATTGGCGGGATCCTGCTGGTAGCCGCGCCGGTCGCCCTGCAGGGACGACTCGACGGCCTCGCGGAACGGGCCGTACAACGCCGAGGCGTATTTCACCGCGTACGCCAGCAGTGACGTGTTGGTGAAACCGGCCGCATCCAGCGCCCGGCGCACCGCGCCGACCTGGCCGTCCATCATCCCGGACGGGCCAAGCATGTGCGCCCCGGCGGACGCCTGAGCCACCGCCAGGTCGCCGTATGCGGCCAGCGTGGCGTCGTTGTCGACGGTGCCGTCGGCGGCCAGCAGGCCGCAGTGCCCGTGCGAGGTGAACTCGTCCAGACACAGGTCGCTCATCACCACGGTGGCGTCGCCGATCTCGGCCACGACGTCTCGGATGGCGACGTTGAGGATGCCCTCCGGGTCCGTTCCGCCCGAGCCGGTCTCGTCCTTGGCGGCCGGTATGCCGAACAGCATCAGCCCGCCGACACCGGCCCGGACCGCCTCGTGGGCGGCCTTGCGCAGCGACTCCCGGGAGTGCTGCACGACGCCCGGCAGCGAGCTGATCGGGCGCGGCTCGGTCAGCCCTTCCTTGACGAACATGGGCAGCACCAGCTCGGCGGGCGCCACCCTGGTCTCCGAGACCAGGCGGCGCATCGCCGGGGTGCGGCGCAGCCGCCGCAGGCGCGTGTCGGGAAAGGACATCAAACGACTCCCTAGGCAGAGGCCGGACGAGGGTCCGACGGGAACTACCGGAACCGCAGCGCGGTCGGCCCCTGGACCTTCGATCCGCGGCGCTGCTTGGCCGGCATCGCGGCCAGCTTCTCGCGCAATTCGACCGCGTACGACGCCAACGCCTCCACCAGGTCCGGGACCGACGCGTGCGGCGGCTGGACGTCCACCCGAAGGCCGAACTCGGTGGCGGTCTCGGCGGTCTTCGGGCCGATCACCGCCACCACGGTGCGGGCGTGCGGCTTGCCGGCGATGCCGACCAGGTTGCGCACCGTGGACGACGAGGTGAACAGCACCGCGTCGAAGCCACCGGACTTGATCGCGTCGCGGATGTCGGCGGCCGGCGGGGCGGCTCGCACGGTGCGGTACGCGGTCACGTCGTCGACCTCCCAGCCGCGCTCGATCAGGCCGGCGGCGAGCGTCTCGGTGGCGATGTCGGCGCGCGGCAGCAACACCCGGCCCACCGGGTCGAGGATCTCGTCGTGCGGCGAGAACTCGGCCAGCAGACCCTCGCTGGACTGCTCCTCGGCGGGGATCAGCTCCGGCTGGATGCCGAAGGCGCGCACCGCGTCCGCGGTGGCCTCGCCGATGCAGGCGATCTTCACGCCGCCGAAGTGCCGGGCGTCCAGGCCGTGCTCGGCGAACTTCTCCCAGACGGCGCGCACCGCGTTGACCGAGGTGAACACCACCCAGGCGTACCGGCCGTCGACCAGGCCCTTGACGGCCCGCTCCATCTGCGCCGGGGTGCGCGGCGGCTCGACGGCGATGGTCGGCACCTCGCACGGGATGGCCCCGTACGCGCGCAGCCGGGCACTCATCGCCCCGGCCTGCTCCTTGGTGCGCGGGACGAGCACCTTCCAGCCGTACAGCGGGCGGTTCTCCCACCAGCTCAGCTTGTCGCGCTGCGCGACGTTGCCGCCCACGGTGAGCACGACGCGGCCGGTGAATCCGAGCGCGGCGGCGACGAAGCTGTCCACGCTGGAGGAGGTGGTGTACTGCGTCTCGCCGGTGCCGTCACCGGTCACCCCGACCGGCGTGCCCGGCTCGACACCGGCGGCGAGCAGGCCGTCGCGGACGGCGGCGAGGTCACCGGCGACCCCCGCGAGCGCGAAGGACCCCCGGGCGATGGCCGCGGCGAGCGCGTCGAAGTCCAGCGTCGCCACGTCGTCGATGTCTGCGGCGGTACGCACGCCCGGCAGCGGCACGCCGGCGTAGGTCGCGACGCCCTCGGCCTGTCCCAGCCCGGGGACGACCTCGAAGTGCACG
>DASQDS010000251.1:0-1614 GCA_035634075.1 Pilimelia sp.
CCTTCCTGCGCTACGCCGACCAGCACGGCGTGCCGGACATCGTCGGCTTCGTCAACAGCGCGCCGGCCGTGTGGACCACCAACGGGCGCAGCTGCGGCGGCCACCTGCGGGCGGGCACCGAGCAGGCGTTCGCCGGCTACCTTGCGGACATCGTCACGCACTTCGACGCCGAGGGCGTGCGGATCAACTACGTGAGTCCGATGAACGAGCCCCGCAACTCGTTCGACGGCAACCCGTGCAGCCAGGAGGGGATGCTGGTCGAGCCGAGCCAGCGGGACGACATCGTCCGGGCGCTGGGGCAGACGCTGGCCTCGCGCGCGCCCTACGCGCGGATCAGCGCCGACGAATCGAGCCTGGTGTCGCAGTTCAACTCCGAGGTGCCGCAGTGGATGAACCAGCCTGGCACCGCGCAGTACGTCGCCAACCTGGCCCACCACACGTACGACTTCCCCAGCGACTCGGCCCGGGCCGGCGTGGCGGCGGTCGGCCGCCAGTTCGGCAAGCCGACGTGGTCGACGGAGATCTGCTGCGCCACCGGCATCAACGGCGGCTTCGGCGCGAACTACGACCCGACCATCACCGGCGCCCTCGCGATGAACAGCATCATCCACCGCGACCTCACCATCGCCGGTGACTCCGCCTTCCACTGGTGGACGACCCTGTCGAAGGTGATCGGCTGCAACCCGGGCAGCGACCCGGCGTGTGCCAACCGCGTCAACGGCAGCGGCTACAACGACGGGCTGATCTACTACGACCCCAACTTCGCCAGCAACGGCAACCAGAACCTCTACCTGACGAAGCGGTTCTACGCGTTCGGCCACTACAGCAAGTTCGTCCGGCCCGGGTCGGTGCGCTACGACGTCACCGGCGCCCCGAGCGGCGTGCAGATCATGGCCACGTCGCAGGGCGGCAACTGGACGGTGGTGGCCAACAACCTGAGCAACACCGCGCAGGACATCGATGTGGCGTTCACCGCCATGAACAACGTGTCGGCCACCGCCGCGTACCGCACCAGTGCCACGGAGAGCCTGGCGTCCGTCGCGCTGCCGACGGTCACCCCGGGCCGGGCGGCGCTGCGGCTGCCGGCGCAGAGCATCAGCACGTACGTGTTCCGGCAGGACGGCGGGACGCCGCCGACCGGCGGGCCGACCACCGGGCCGCCGCCGACCGGCGCCGCGCCGCTGATCGGTGAGGCGTCCGGCCGGTGCCTGGACGTGCCGGGCGCCGCGACCGCCAACGGCACGCTGGTCAGCATCTACGACTGCAACAACGGCGCGAACCAGCGGTGGTCCGCGACGGCCGCCGGCGAGCTGCGGGTGTACGGCAACAAGTGCCTCGACGCGTTCGGGCAGGGGGTGGCGCCGGGGACGGCGGTCGACATCTACGACTGCACCGGCGGCGCCAACCAGCGGTGGACGATCAACGCCGACGGCACGATCCGGGGCCAGCAGTCCGGCCTGTGCCTCGACGTCAGCGGGGCGGGCACGGCCAACGGCACCGCCGTCATCCTCTGGACCTGTACCGGATCGGCGAACCAGCGGTGGCGCCGGCAGTGATCTGAAGCGCACACGCGCACACGCGCACGGGCGGGCGGCGGCGAACGGCGGCCGCCCG
>DASQDS010000252.1:0-18635 GCA_035634075.1 Pilimelia sp.
TCGGCGATCATGTCGTCGGCGAGCACGTCGGTGAGGCCGTCGCTACACAGTAGGAGCCGGTCGCCGGGGCGGACCGCCGGCGCGCTCCCGGCCGGCCGGATGGGCTGGCCCTGCATCACCTGCGTGACCAGGGAGCGCTGGGGATGATCGCGGGCCGCCACGGTGGTCAGCAGCCCTCGTTCCACCATCTCCTGGACCAGGGTGTCGTCCCGGGTCAGCCGGGTCACGGCGGCGTCCCGGAACAGGTAGCAACGCGAGTCGCCCACGTGCAGCAGGCCGATCCGGTGGCCGTACACCAGCACGGCGGTGACGGTCGTGCCCATGCCCACCCGCGCCGGGTCCGCGGCGGCGGCGGCCCGGATGCGGGCCGTTGCGGTGTCGAACGCGTCCCGCAGGGCCGCCAGGGGATCGGCCGGTTCGGGCTCCTCGTCCAGCGGGGACAGCGCGCTGATCGCCAGCTCGCTGGCCAGCTCACCCGCGGGGGCGCCGCCCACCCCGTCGGCGACCGCCAGGAGGCGGCGTCCCGCGAAGGCCGCGTCCTCGTTGTTCGCCCGGCGGAGGCCCCGGTCGGTGAGCAGCGCCGCGCGCAACGTCAACCCCATGCACCGAGGTTGTCACGGCGGCGGGGCCGGAGTCTCTACGAACTCTTACGTATCGTGGGGCGATGATTCCGGGGTCGATGGTGGGTCGTGCCGCCGAGGTCGCCGAGCTGGCCGGCGCGTGGACGGCGCTCGTGGGCGCCCACCCGGTGGGCCCGCGGGCCGCCGTGCTGACCGGCGCGGCCGGGGTCGGCAAGAGCACGCTGGTGTCGGTGGCCTTGGCGGCCCTGTCGCCCGCGCCCCGGACGGTGCTGCGCGGGTCCGCCAGGCTGCACAGCCCGGCGCCGTACGACTGGTTGGCGGCGGTCCTGGCCGGCTGCCAGACCGGCGACCTGCCGGTGCCCGGGCCGGCGCTGGCCTGGCTCGGCCAGCACCCCGATGTCCCCCGCGAGCGGTACGCCCCCGACGCGCTGCTGCGG
Organism: Pilimelia sp.; assembly: GCA_035634075.1. GTDB lineage: Bacteria > Actinomycetota > Actinomycetes > Mycobacteriales > Micromonosporaceae > DASQDS01. Next base: position 1,019 of record DASQDS010000252.1, read on the forward strand.
CTCGCCGTGCGGGCCGTGCGGGCGCTCGCCGGCCACGGCCCCGCCGTGCTCGTGGTCGAGGACCTGCACGCGCTGGACCCGGCCAGCCTCAACCTGGTCGGCGAGCTGGCCACGGTGCCGGACCTCGGGGCCCTGCTGCTGGTGACGAGCCGGCTGCCGGATGACGCCGTCTCGCCGCACCTGACGGCCCGGGTCCTGGCGCGGCTGTCCGGCACGCCGGGGGCCGTGCGCCAGCACCTGGGCCCGCTTCCGCCGGACGACGTGGCGGCGCTGCTGGCCCGGGCGTACCCGGGACACCCCGCCGACCCTGGGCTCGCCGCGGCGGTGTGGGAGCGCACAGGCGGCAACCCGTACCGGTTCGGCGAGCTGGTGGCGATGGCCGGCGCCGCCGACCCGGCGGCGCTGCTGCGGGCGCCGCTGCCCGACCACCTGCGGCTCACCGCGTCGCCAGCCGGACCCGGCCCAGCGGCGGTGCCGGGGCAAGCAGCTGGGCCGGGGCCAGCGGCGGTGCCGGGGCAAGCGCCGGGGGAGCTGACCGCGCGGGAAAGCCAGGTGCTGGACTGCCTGGCCGCCGGCATGTCCAACAAGCAAGTCGCCCGGGCGCTGGGCATTTCGGTGCGCACCGTCACCGTGCACGTGTCCAACCTGCTGCGCAAGACCGGGTCGGCCTCGCGCACCGAGGCGGCGCTGTGGGCGGTGCGGCGCGGCGCCGTCACAGCGGCAGCTGGCCCACCTCGGTGACCCGCAGGACCGCCGCGCCGGCGGCGTCGGAGGCCGCCAGGTCGACCTCGCCGCTGATCCCCCAGTCGCGGTCGCCGGCCGGGTCCTCGAGGATCTGCCGCACCACCCACCGGTCCGGGCCCGCCTCGATCATCAGCAGGGCCGGGCCGCGGGCCGACGGGCCGGTGCCGATCTCGTCGTACTCGTCGAAGTAGGGCTCCAGCGCCTCGGCCCAGGCGTCGGCGTCCCAGCCCTCCGCGGCGTCCAGCTCGCCCAGCTCGTGCCAGCGCCGCAGCGCCGCGAGCTCCACCCGGCGGAACAGCGCGTTGCGCACCAGCACCCGGAACGCCCGGGTGTTGCGGGTGACAGCGGGCGGCTGGTCGGCCAGGACGGGCGCCGCGGCGGGGTCGTCCGTGGGGTTGCGCAGCCGCTCCCACTCGTCGATCAGGCTGGAGTCGACCTGCCGGACCAGCTCGCCGAGCCACTCGACGAGGTCCACCAGATCCTCGGTCTTGGCCTCCTCCGGCACGGTCTGCCGCACCGCCCGGTAGGCGTCCGCGAGGTAGCGCAGCACCAGTCCCTCGGAGCGGGACAGGCCGTAGAAGCTGACGTACTCGGTGAACGTCATCGCCCGCTCGTACATGTCCCGCACCACCGACTTGGGCGCCAGCTCGTAGTCGGCCACCCACGGGTGCCCCCGCCGGTAGGTCTCGTACGCGGCGTCCAGCAGCTCGGCCAGCGGCTTCGGGTAGGTGACGGACTCCAGCAGGTCCATCCGCGCCTCGTACTCGATGCCGTCGGCCTTCATCTGGCCGACCGCCTCGCCGCGCGCCTTGAACTGCTGGGCCGACAGCACCTGGCGTGGGTTGTCCAGGGTGGCTTCGATGACCGACAGCACGTCCAGCGCGTAGGCGGGGGAGTCGGGGTCCAGCAGCTCCAGGGCGGCGAGGGCGAACGGCGACAGCGGCTGGTTCAGGGCGAAATCCAGCTGCAGGTCCACGGTCAGGCGCACCAGCCGCCCCTCGGCGTCCGGCTCCGGCAGCCGCTCCACCACGCCGCCGGCCACCAGCGCCCGGTAGATCGCGATCGCCCGCCGGATGTGCCGACGCTGCGCCGGCCGGTCCTCGTGGTTGTCGGTGAGCAGGTGGCGCATGGCGGCGAACGCGTCCCCGGGGCGGGAGACGACGTTGAGCAGCATGGCGTGGCTGACGGCGAAGCTGGAGGTCAGCGGCTCCGGCTCCGCCGCGACCAGGCGCTCGAACGTCGGCTGCCCCCAGCCGATGGAGCCCTCCGGCGGCTTGCGCTTGACGACCTTGCGCCGTTTGCGTGGGTCGTCGCCGGCCTTCGCCAGCGCCTTCTCGTTCTCGATGACGTGCTCCGGCGCCTGCACCACCACGGTGCCGAGGGTGTCGAAGCCGGCCCGGCCGGCGCGGCCGGCGATCTGGTGGAACTCGCGCGCCTGCAGCAGCCGCGTCTTCGTACCGTCGTACTTGGACAGCCCGGTGAACAGGACGGTCCGGATCGGGATGTTGATGCCCACGCCCAGCGTGTCGGTCCCGCAGATCACCTTCAGCAGGCCCGCCTGGGCCAGCGTCTCGACAAGCCGCCGGTACTTGGGCAGCATGCCCGCATGGTGGACGCCGATGCCGTGCCGGACCAGCCGGGTCAGCGTCCGGCCGAAGCCCGCGGTGAACCGGAAACCGCCGATCAGCTCCGCGATCGCGTCCTTCTCGGCGCGGGTGCACACGTTCACGCTCATCAGGGCCTGCGCCCGCTCGATAGCGGCCACCTGGGTGAAGTGCACGACGTACACCGGCGCCTGGCGGGTGCTCAGCAGCTCCTCCAGCGTCTCGTGCAGCGGCGTCAGCGCGTACGAGAACATCAGCGGAACCGGCCGCTGCACCGAGCGCACGACCGCGGTCGGCCGGCCGGTGCGCCGGGTCAGGTCGCCCTCGAAGCGCGTGACGTCGCCGAGCGTCGCGGACATCAGCACGAACTGCGCCTGCGGCAGCTCGATCAGCGGCACCTGCCACGCCCAGCCCCGCTCGGGGTCGGCGTAGAAGTGGAACTCGTCCATCACCACGAGGCCGACGTCGGCGCGGGTGCCGTCGCGCAGCGCGATGTTGGCGAGGATCTCCGCGGTGCAGCAGATGATCGGCGCGTCCTCGTTGACGCTGGCGTCGCCGGTCAGCATGCCGACGTTGGCGGCGCCGAACATCTCGCACAGCGCGAAGAACTTCTCGGACACCAGCGCCTTGATCGGGGCGGTGTAGAAGCTGACCCGGTCCTGCGCCAGCGCGGCGAAGTGGGCGCCGGCCGCCACCAGGCTCTTGCCGGAGCCGGTGGGCGTGCTGAGGATGACGTTCGCGCCGGAGACGATCTCGATGAGCGCCTCCTCCTGGTGCGGGTACAGGGTGAGGCCCCGGTCGCCCGTCCAGCCGGCGAAGGCCTCGAAGACGGCGTCGGGGTCGGCGGCGGTCCGCTGCGGCAGCTGGTCGGTGAGCGTCATGATGACTCCATCCTGCCCGGCCGGGCGGTCGTCGGGGTCATCGGCGGGTGAAGATCAGGTCGTGCACCGGCCGGCCGGCCCGCACGGCGCGTTCCTCGAACTTCGTGCGCGGCCGGTGCGCCGGGCGGGGCGCGTAGCCGTCGTACGCGTTCGCCAGCCCTGGATCGGCGGTCAGCGCGGCCAGCGCGGCGCGGGCGTAGCCGGCGTCGTCGGTGGCGCAGTGCAGCGTGCCGCCGGGCGAGAGTCGGGAGCGCAGCAGCGCGACGTGCGCCGGCTGGAACAGGCGCCGCTTGTGGTGCTTGGCCTTGGGCCACGGGTCCGGGAAGAACGCGTGCACCGCCGCCAGCGCCCCGGGCGGCAGCTGGTGCCGGAGCAGCGCCAGGGCGTCGCCGACGGCCACCCGCACGTTGCGCAGGCCGTGGGCGTCGAGCAGGGCGAGCAGGTTCGCCACCCCGGGCGTGTGCACCTCCACGGCGAGGTAGTCGCGGCCGGGGTCGGCGGCGGCCATGGCGGCGGTGGCGTCGCCCATCCCGGAACCGATCTCCAGCACGAGCGGCGCACGGCGGCCGAACAGCGCGGCGTGGTCCAGCGGCTGCGGGCTGTCGGCCACCTCGACGCCGTACGCCGGCCACAGGCGGGTCAGCGCGTCGCGGTGCCGGTCACTGATCCGGCCGCGGCGCGCGTGGAAGGTGCGCACCGGCTCCCGGCGCGGCTCGACGATGGTCACGGCATGCCAGCGTACGGCGCCGCCCGTGCAAGCGCGGACCGTGGCGGCGAGAACGGCCGCCGCCCTTGCCGAGGTCTCTAGGCTCGGGGGCAATGGTCAAACGCCACCGCCAGCACACCGCCGACGTTCACGGCGTTGACGTTCGCAGCGTTGTGGTCGCGCACCTGCCCGGCTACCGGGTGGACTCGATCGTGCGGATCGGTGCGGGCCTGGACCACCTGGCGTACGAGATCAACGGGGAGCTGATCGTGCGCCACAGCAAGGAGCCCGACCCGGCGCGGCGGGCAGCGCTGCTCGACCGCGAGGCTCGACTGCTCGCCGCCGTCGCCGAGGTTGCGCCTCTGCCCGTTCCCGAACCGGTGTTCACGGCCGCGGAACGGGGCTGGCAGGCCTACGTCAAGCTCCCCGGCGTCCCCCTGCTGGAGCTGTCCGACCACCGGCGGTCGGGCCACAGCACGTCGATCGCTGCCACGGTCGGCGAACTCCTCACGTCGCTGCATGCCGTTCCCGTAGGCCGGTGGACCGAACTGGTGGACAACGACGACCACCCGCTGGCCGAGTGGAGGGCGACGGCCGCGGAGACCTACCCGGCCGTCGCCGGGCACATCCCGGCGCGACACCACGGGCCCGTCGAGACGTTCCTGGGCACCCCACCGCCGCGGGACGGGTACACCTGCGCGTTCTCCCACAACGATCTGGGCATCGAACACGTCCTCGTCGACCCGGTCTCGGGGACGGTCACCGGCATCATCGACTGGAGCGATGCCGCCATCGTCGACCCGGCCTACGACTTCGGGTTGCTCTACCGCGACCTCGGCCCCGCCGCCCTCCGCGTCGCCACCGGCCGGTATCGCACGGGCGCCGACGACGTCGCCGCTCTCCGCGAACGCGCCGTCTTCTACGCCAGGTGCACCGTCTTCGAAGACCTCGCCTATGGTATCGGGACGGGACGGGACAGGTACGTCGACAAGTCCCTCGCGGCGATGCGGTGGCTGTTTCCGGCGCAGGGGTCGGATTGACGGCTGTCCTGGCACGCATCCCGCCCTGGCGCGGCCGTTGACCTGTCACGGAGGTAACCGGAAGTGCGGCACCCGATGGATGCCGGTCGCCAGGGTCGGCCGGGGATCGAGTGGTGAGCGTCCCGCGCCTCGTGCTGGCAGCCCCCGCCTCGGGGCACGGCAAGACCACGGTCGCCACCGGCCTGCTCGTGGCGTTCGCCGGGCGCGGCCTGCGGGTGGCGCCGTTCAAGGTCGGGCCGGACTACATCGACCCGGGGTACCACGCGCTGGCCGCCGGGCGGCCCGGGCGCAACCTGGACCCGGTGCTGGTCGGCGCGGACCTGATCGGGCCGCTGTTCGCGCACGGCGCCGCCGGGGCGGACCTGGCCGTGGTGGAGGGCGCCGGGGGCCTGTTCGACGGCCGCGGCGGCGCCGGGGACTTCGGCTCCACCGCGCACGTCGCGGAGCTGCTCGACGCGCCGGTCGTCCTCGTCGTGGACGCGGCCGGCCAGGGCCGCTCGGTGGCCGCGCTGGTGCACGGGTTCCGGTCCTTCGGCCGGGTACGCCTCGGTGGCGTGATCCTCAACCGGGTCGGCTCGGAGCGGCACGAGGCCCTGCTGCGCGAGGCGTGCGAGGAGGTGGGCGCCCCCGTGTTGGGCGCACTGCGCCGTGCCGGCGCCGTCGCGGTGCCCTCCCGGCACCGCGGGTTGGTGCCGGCGGCGGAGCGGGCCGCGGCGGCAGCGCGGTCGGTCACCGCCATGGGGGAGCTCGTCGCGCACTCCGTGGACCTCGCGGCGGTGCTCGCCGTGGCCGGCGCCGCGTCGCCGCTGGCGGATCCGCCGTGGTCGGCCGAGGCGCCGGAGCCGGTCGCCGGCCGGCCGGTGGTCGCGGTGGCTGGTGGGCCGGCCTTCAGCTTCGGGTACGCCGAAACGGCGGAACTGCTCGCCGGGGCGGGTGCGGAGGTGGCCGCGGTGGACCCGCTGCGCGACGAGGCGCTCCCCGTGGGCACCCGCGCACTGGTCGTCGGCGGCGGCTGCCCGGAGGGGTACGCCGGTCAGCTCGCCGCCAACGCGCCGCTCCGTGCGGCCGTGGCGGCGCTGGCGGCGACCGGCGCGCCGATCGCGGCCGAGTGCGGCGGGCTGCTGTGGCTGTGCACCGACCTCGACGGCGCGCCGATGTGCGGGGTGCTCGACGCGCGCGCGACGATGACGGACGAGCTGAGCATCGGGTACCGGGACGCCGTCGCGCTGGCCGACAGCGCGCTGGCGCCGGCCGGTACGCGGGTCACCGGGCACGAGGTCCACCGCACCGCCGTGCTGCCCCGCTCGGGCCTGCTGGCCGGGGCCGGCGGGGCCGCCGCGTGGGCCTGGCGGGGCGCGGACCCGGAGGGCTTCGTCGCCGGCGGCGTCCACGCGTCCTACCTGCACCTGCACTGGGCGGGCACGCCGGCGTTGGCCCGGCGGCTGGTCGCGGGGTGCCGCTGACGTCCGGTCGGCCTCAGGTCGCGGCGCGCGGGCTGGCGGTCGCCCCGGTGGCGAGCAGAGCCCTGTCCACCGCCGCCAGGAAGTCCTGGCGCAGGAACGGCTTGCGCAGCGCGTGGGCGCCCGGCACCCGGGGTAGCGACTCGTCGCCGGGGAGCAGCCCGCCGCTGACGACGAGCACCGGCACGTCGTCGAGTTGGCCTTCGGCGGCCGCCCGCTCGCAGAGCTGCACGCCGTTGAGCCCGGGCATGTCGAGGTCAGTGACGAGCAGGTCCGGCCGGTGTTCCCGCAGCGCGCGCAGGCCGGCGAGGCCGTCGGACACGGCGATGGCGTCGTGGCCGGCGCGCTCGAGAATCCGGACGATCGTGAACCGGATGTCGTCGTCGTCCTCGACTACCAGGACCAGGGCCATTGATCCCTTTCCGGAGCGCTCTGCGGCCAGTGCGCGTCACCGCCGTCTTTGCCCTTTATACCGTTGTTAGACCTCTTCTGAGCGAATAACGCGAGGGGGTCCCTCGAACGCGGCGGGCCGGCACCGATCCGGTGCCGGCCCGCCCTGCCGTGCGGGTGGTGGGGCTCAGCCGAGGCTGACGAACACCTCGTCCAGCGCGCCGCCGAACTGGTCGGAGCGGGTGCTCAGGTTCTGCCCGCCCAGGCGCAGGGGCATGCCGTTGGCGACCGTCACCGCGGCGGGCACGGAGACGACGCCCCGGGCCGTCCCGTCGACGAAGATCGCCAGAGCGGTGGGCGTACGCCGGCAGGTGAGCTGGTGCCACCGGCCGTCATTGACCTTGACCGTGGAGCGGACGATGTACACGCGGGTGGACCCCCGCCCGACCAGCACGCAGTGGGCCCGGCCCTGCTGGCCGATCTGCAGCTTCCACTGGCTCTCGGTCGTCGCGACGCCCTTCTGCATCAGGTTGGCGCCGGTGCCGACCTGCGCCGGGGTAGCGAACGCCCAGGTGCCGAACCGGAACGCGCGGGTGCCCGGGTCGAGGTCGACGTCGTCGCCGCCCTCGAGGATGGCCCGCGGGCAGCGGGTCGCCGTGGCGGCGCAGCGGGCGGGCAGGGCGACCGCACGGCCGGTGCCGCGGGGGATGAAGCGGACCGCTCCGCCGTCCGCCGCCCGGACCCGCAGCGGCATGCCGCGGCCGGACAGGTCCGCGACGGTGCCGCCGGCGCCGAAGCCGCTGTCGAAGCTGTACCGGGCGACCGTCACCGGGGCCGGCGCGGGCGCCTGGGCGGCCGCGACCGCGATGCCGGCGGGCGCCGTCAGGGCCGCCGCGGCCAGGAGCATGGTGGCTAATCTCATGGCGCCGACGATAGGTTTGTCCGATACGTACCGACTAGTAGACACGTCCGGCTTTGTCGATTTCCTTCTAACGGGGTCCGTCAACCGGCGGCCCCGTCGAGCAACCGGACGAGCGGGCGCGGCGCCACGGCCCGATATGCCTCCACGCACAGCTCGTCGAGTTCGGCCGGGTCGATCGCCCGGTCGAGCCGCACGCCGACCCAGCCCCGGCCGCCCACGTACGGCGGGCGGAAGTAGCGCTCCGGGTCGACGGCGAGCAGCTCCGCCTGGGCGCCCGGCGGTGCGGCGCACCAGAGGTGCGGGAACGTGTCGCCGTGGTGGCCGTGCGGCCAGGCCGTCACGAAGGCGGTGCGGCCCCGGACGAACCAGGTCGGGGCGCCGTGACTGAGCCGTTCGGAGACCTCGGGCAACGCCAGGCACGCGGCACGGACCCGGGCGGTGCCGCCCCCGTCGTCGGTGTGGCTGTCGTCGGTGCTGTCGTCGGTGCCGCTGTCGTCGTCGGTGCTGTCGTCCTGCGTCGTCATGCCCGCAGCATCGCACCGGCCACCGACACGGCGGGTCCCGCGCGCGCGGCCGGACGGCCCGCTCAGGTGGTGGGTCGGGGGGCCGCGCCGTCGTCGGCCGGGTCCCCGAGCATCTCGTCCAGGCCGGTCAGGGCGAGGACCCGGGCGACCCGGCCGTGCTGGCCGGCCAACCGCAGCCAGCCGCCGGCGTCGGCGCACCGCCGGCTGGCGCGCACGAACGCGGCCAGGCCGCTGGAGTCGCAGAAGTCGAGGCCCGCGAGGTGGGCGAGCAGGCGGGGGCGGCCGGCGTCGAGCTGCCGCCGGACGGCCTCGTCGACCTGGTCGGCGGTGGCCAGGTCGAGCTCCCCGGCCAGATGGAGGACGGTCACGTCCCCGCCCGGCTCCGCCGTGACGGCTAAGGCCACCTCTGCGCCCCTTCTCACGACGTGCCCACCGCGGGCGTACGCCCGCCGAACTGCTTGCTGCCTGGCAATCATATCCCGCCGGCCCGGCCGAGGGAGCCGTCGGCCCGTGCCGCATCGACGCGCGCCGACGGACGCGGCATTACGATCATGGACCAGGGCCGCCGCGCCGTGCGCGCGTCGCGTACCGTTTCTGGTCATGGGTGTGTCGTCACTGATCAAGAACAAGGTCCGCCGGGTCCTCCAGCGTCCCGGCACCACCGTTGACCTCGCGCCGCTGCGGGCGCACCTGCCGAAAATCACGGCCCGCGAGGCGGAGTTGACGGACCTGGACGACCAGGAGCTGACCGAGCTCGCCATGCAGGCCACCGATCTTCCCGAGATCTCCGCGGTCGGCCGCGAGGCCGCCCGGCGGGGCCTCGGCGAGCGCCCGTACGACGTGCAGCTGCTCGGCGCCATGGCGCTGACGGCCGGCACTGTCGCCGAGATGGCCACCGGTGAGGGCAAGACGCTGACCGCGGCGATCGCGGCGTTCGGCCACGTCCGGCGGGGCAACGGGCCGGTGCACGTGCTGACCGTGAACGACTACCTCGCCCGCCGCGACGCCGAGTGGATGCGGCCCGTGTACGACCTGCTCGGCGTCAGCGTCGGCTGGGTCACCGAGGCGTCCACGCCCGAGGAGCGGCGGGAGGCGTACGGCCGGGACGTGACCTACGTGTCGGTCAGCGAGGCCGGCTTCGACTTCCTGCGCGACCAGCTCGTCGTTGACGTGGCCGACCGCGTGCAGACCCGCCGCAACACCGCGATCGTCGACGAGGCGGATTCCATCCTGATCGACGAGGCGCGCGTCCCGCTGGTGCTGGCCGGCGCCGTGACCAGCGAGCAGGACCCGGTGCACGCCGCCGCGGCGGTCGTCCGGGACCTGCGCACCCGCCTGCACTTCGACGTGGCCGAGGACGGCCGCAGCGTGGCGCTGACCGCGAAGGGCCTGGCCGCCGTGGAGCGCAAGCTGGGCGGCGTCGACCTGTATGCCGACAACAACGTCGAGCAGCTCACGGCGATCAATCTGGCCCTGCACGCGCGGGCGCTGCTCAACCGCGACGTGGACTACATCGTCCGGGACGGCACCGTCGAGCTGATCGACGAGTTCCGCGGCCGGGTGGCGCAGCGGCGCCGGTGGCCGGACGGCCTGCAGGCCGCCGTGGAGGCGAAGGAAGGGCTGGACGCGACCGCCGAGGGCGAGGTGCTCGGCACCACGACCGTGCAGGCGTACGTGATGCTCTACGAGCACCTGTGCGGCATGACCGCCACCGCCGTGCTGGTCGGCGACCAGTTGCGGGAGTTCTTCAAGCTCGAGGTGGCGGTGATCCCGTCCAACACGCCCAACATCCGCGTGGACGAGCCGGACCGCATCTACGCCACCCGGGCCGAGAAGGAAGAGGCGCTGGTCGCGGAGATCGTGGCCCAGCACGCCAAGGGCCGGCCGGTGCTGGTCGGCACCCTCGACGTCAAGGAGTCCGAGCAGCTCGCCGTGGGCCTCAAGGCCGCCGGCGTCGACTGCGTCGTGCTGAACGCCAAGAACGACGCCGAGGAGGCCGCGATCATCGCGGAGGCCGGCGCGCACGGCGCCGTGACCGTCTCCACCCAGATGGCCGGCCGGGGCGTCGACATCCGCCTGGGCGGCAGCGACTCCGCCGACCGGGACAGGGTGGCGGAGCTCGGCGGCCTCTTCGTCATCGGCAGCGGCCGCAACGACAGCCGGCGGGTCGACGACCAGCTGCGCGGCCGGGCCGGCCGGCAGGGCGACCCCGGCGGCTCGGTGTTCTTCGTCAGCCTCGAGGACGACCTCATCGTGCGGCACGCGCCGGACGCGATCCCGCCGTCGCCGGAGATGACGCCGGACGGCCTGGTCAAGGACGCGGCCGTGGACTTCGCCATCGAGCACGCGCAGCGCATCGCGGAGGGGGTCAACTTCGAGCTGCACCGCAACACCTGGCGCTACAACGTCGTGATCGAGCAGCAGCGCAAGGCGCTCGCCGAGCGCCGAGAGCGGCTGCTGACCACCGAGGTGGCGGCGCTGATGCTGATGGAGAAGTATCCGGAGAAGACCAAGGAGATCGACGAGGACGTGCTGTCCAGCGCGGCCCGCTCCATCGCCCTGTTCCACCTCGACAGGCTGTGGGCGGAGCACCTGGCCGAGCTGTCGGAGGTGCGCGAGGGTGTGCACCTGCGCGCGCTCGGCCGGCTCGACCCGCTCGACGAGTTCCACCGCTCGGCCGTGCCGGCGTTCCAGCGGCTCGTCCCCGAGATCGAGTCGCGCACGGTGACGACGTTCGAGGAGGCGGACCTCACCGACGGCTGGGAGCCGGACGCCACGCTCGTCCGGCCGAGCGCCACGTGGACGTACCTGGTCCACGACAACCCGTTCGGCTCCGAGCTGGACCGCCTGATCTCGGCCGTGGCGCGCCGCCTGGGCGGCCGCCGCGCCTGACCGCGCCGTCGGCCGGGCGTTGCCGGCTGGGCGTCGTCGGCCGGCGTTGCCGGCTGAGCGTCGTCGGCCGGCGTTGCCGGCTGAGTGTCGTCGGCCGAAAGGGTAAGGCGGGGCGCCCGTTGGCCGATGGGGAGGGCTATGACCCGTTCCCCATGGCTGCGCCGCGCCCTGGCGGCGGTGCTCGCCGCGCTCTCGGCTGTCACGGTCGGTGCCGTCCCCGCCTCCGCCGCGCCCACCTGGTGGCGGCCGGCCCCCGGGCTGACCTGGCAGTGGCAGCTCAGCGGCACGCTGGACACCGCCGTGGCCGCGGCGGTGTACGACGTCGACGCGGTGGAGACGACCCGGGCGCAGGTGGCGACGCTGCACGCCAAGCGCCGCAAGGTCATCTGCTACGTCAACGCCGGGGCGTGGGAGAACTGGCGGCCCGACCGCGGCCGCTTCCCGGCCGCGGTGCTGGGCAAGCCGCTGGACGGGTGGGCCGGCGAGCGCTGGCTGGACATCCGGCGGTGGGACGTGCTCCAGTCGATCATGAAGGCGCGGCTGCAGGTGTGCGCCGCCAAGGGCTTCGACGGCGTGGAGCCGGACAACGTCGACGGCTACGCCAACCGCAGCGGCTTCCCGCTGACCGGCCGGGACCAGTTGACCTACAACCGGCGCGTGGCGGCTCTCGCGCACTCCCTGGGGCTCGCCGTCGGCCTCAAGAACGACGTGGAGCAGGCCGCGGCGCTCGCCCCGGCGTTCGACTTCGCGGTCAACGAGGAGTGCGCGGCGTACCGCGAATGCGCCGCCCTGAAGGTGTTCATCGCCGCGGGCAAGCCCGTCTTCCACGTCGAGTACGCGCTGGCCACAACGGCGTTCTGCCCGACCACCCGGGCGCTGCGCTTCTCCTCCATGCGTAAGGGCTGGTCGTTGGGTCGCTGGCGGCAACCCTGCTGACCACCCGTGGGCGGTGCGGCCCGACGGCGGAACGGTGAACACTGTTGCCGCCGGGACGACCGACGGTCACAGGTCCCGGGCCGCCCGGGACGGCTGCGCCGGCGGGCTGTCTGCCAGCCGGCCGGCGGGCGGTGCAGGACGGGTGCGAGCCGGTCGCCGTACGGTCACGGAGCTTCCCCGGCCGCCGGCTCCTCCCTATCGTCAGAGGCATGAAGCGCCCCGACAACGGCCCGACGCCCCGGGTCGCCTTCGACACCACGGCTCGCCTGCCGGTCGGCGAGCAGGTGCGGCAGCGGATCGAGTACATCCTCAACCAGGTGGCGCGCACCCACGGGCGCCGGCCGGTCGGCGAGATCGAGGCCGAGATCGCCCGGCACCTGCGCGGGCTCGGCGTGCCACTGTTCCCGCGCCAGATCCAGCAACTCGCCCGCGACCTCGTCGCGGGGCGACCCCAGCGGCCACCGAGCCGCCCGGCCTGAGCTGCGGCGCGGTCAGCGCTCCGCGACCGGCACGTAGGCGCGTTCCGGCGCGCCTACGTAGACCTGGCGGGGCCGGCCGATCTTGGTCGTCGGGTCCGCCATCATCTCCCGCCACTGGGCGATCCAGCCGGGCAGCCGGCCGAGCGCGAACAGCACCGTGAACATCTTCGTCGGGAAGCCCATCGCCTTGTAGATCAGGCCGGTGTAGAAGTCGACGTTGGGGTACAGCTTGCGGGAGACGAAGTAGTCGTCCGCCAGAGCGATCTCCTCGAGGCGCATGGCGATGTCCAGCAGCGGGTCCGGCGTCTGCATGCGGCTCAGCACGTCCATCGCCGCCTGCTTGATGATCTTCGCGCGCGGGTCGTAGTTCTGGTACCCCCGGTGCCCGAAGCCCATCAGCTTGACGCCGTCCTCCTTGTCCTTGACCTTGCGGACGAACGTGTCCACGTCGTCGTCCCCGTTGTGGATGCGCTCCAGCATCTCCAGCACCGCCTCGTTGGCGCCGCCGTGCAGCGGGCCGAACAGCGCGTTGACGCCGGCGGAGACCGAGGCGAAGAGGTTCGCCTGCGAGGAACCGACCAGGCGTACGGTCGCGGTGGAGCAGTTCTGCTCGTGGTCGGCGTGCAGGATCAGCAGCGTGTCCAGCACCCGGGCGTACACGGGGTCGACCTCGTACTCGGCGGTCGGGAGCGCGAAGGTCATCCGGAGGAAGTTGCTCACGTAGTCGAGGTCGTTGAGCGGGTACAACATCGGCTGGCCAATAGCCTTCTTGTACGCGTACGAGGCGATCGTCGGCACCTTGGCGATCAGCCGGACCGTCGACATCTCCACCTGGTCGGCGTCGAACGGGTCGAGGCTGTCCTGGTAGAACGTCGACAGCGCGCTGACGGCGGCGGACAGCACCGCCATCGGGTGGGCGTCGCGCGGGAAGCCGTCGAAGAAGCGGCGCATCTCCTCGTGCAGGAGCGTGTGGACGTTGATCCGCTCCGTGAACGCGCCGAGCTGGTCGGCGCTGGGCAGCTCGCCGTAGATCAGCAGGTACGCCACCTCGATGAAGCTGGACCGCTCGGCGAGCTGGTCGATCGGGTAGCCCCGGTAGCGCAGGATGCCGGCGTCGCCGTCGATGTAGGTGATCGCCGACTCGGTGGCCGCCGTGTTCATGAACCCCCGGTCCAGCGTGACGTGGCCGGTGGTCTTCAGCAGGGCGCCGACATCGACCCCGGGCGCTCCCTCGACTGCCTTGTGTACCGGCAGCGGCAGGCTGCCGCCCGGGTGTTCCAGCGTGAACTCGGTCATCTGCGCTCCCGCGTATGCGTCAGAACTGCACCAGGCCAACTCCCCCAACGGTAGCCCCGGGGGCGGGGTCGGCGTGCCATCCAGCGTGGTCGACGGCTTGCGGTACCGTACACCGGTCGCCGCTGTGTCACCGGAGGCCCGGGGGAAGGTGATGACCCGGACGCGACCCCACCTCGCGCTCGCGGTGACCGTGGCGGCGGTCACCGCGGCGGTCGTCGTCGCGAGCGCCGCCCCGGTGGGGGCGCGCGCCGCCGTGGTCGTCGACAACGCCGCTCAGTTCGTCGCCGGCGCCGCCGCCGCGCTGACCTGCTGGTTCACCGCGCGCCGGCTGGTCGGGCCGCAGCGGCGGTGGCGGCGCCTCATGGCGTACGGGATGATCGGCTGGACCGCGGGGCAGCTGGTCTGGTCGTGGTACCAGATCGTGGCGGAGCGGCCCGTACCGTCCCCGTCGTTGGCAGATGTCGGTTATCTCACGTTGCCGGCCTTCGCGTTGCCCGCCCTGCTCGCCCTGGCCCGCACCGCGCCGCGGCCGGTGTTGTCGCACCGCCGCGACGGCGCGCTGCTCGCCCTGGACGGCCTGATCGTGGTGGCGGCGCTGTTCGTCCTGACGTGGTGGACCGCCCTGGGCGCCGTCGTGCACGCCGGCGCGCCGACGGCCGCGGCGTTCGCGGTCGCCATCGCGTACCCGGTGACCGATCTGGTGCTGGTGGTGATCGTGATCCTGTTGAATTCGGTCCGCCCGGTGCCGCGGCCCTACCGGCACCAGGTGCTCCTGCTCGGCGCGGGCCTGGTCGGCCTCGCCGTTTCCGACAGCGCGTTCGCCTTCCTCGTGGCCGGCGGCGCGGCGGAGATCCCGCAGCTCGCCAACGCCGGGTTCGTGGCCGGGCCCGCGCTGATCGCGGTGGCGGCCCTCGCCGTCGCGCCGGCCACCGGGCCGGAACCGGCGGCGCCGTCCGCGGTGGCCCGGCTCGCCCGCGCGGCCGAGGGAGCCCGCGTGCAGTGGCTGCACCTGCTGCTGCCGTACGTCCCCGTGATCGTCACCGGGGCGATCATCCTCGCCCGCACGGCCGCCGGGCAGCGGCTGAGCGGGATCGAGCTGACGGTGGCCTGGGCGGGCCTGGGCCTGGTCGTCATCCGCCAGATGATCACTATGGTGGACAACACGGTCCTGCTCGCCCGCGTGTCCGAGGGGCGCGCCCGGCTGACCTACCAGGCCTACCACGACTCCCTGACCGGGCTGGCCAACCGCACCCTGTTCCGGCGGCGGCTCGACCGGGCGCTGGAGCGGCACCGCCAGCACGGCCGGCCGCTCGCCCTGCTCTTCATCGACCTCGACGACTTCAAACTGGTGAACGACCGCCTCGGGCACTCCATCGGGGACCGGCTGCTGGCCGCCGTGGGGGAGCGGCTCGGCGGCCTCGCCTCCCCCGAGTCGGTCGTGGCACGCCTCGGCGGCGACGAGTTCGCCGTGCTGCTGCAGGGCGACTTCGAGGCGCCGGAGTGGGTCGCGCAGCGGTTCCTCGACTCGCTGGCCGCCCCCTTCGTCCTCGACGCCCACACGGTGCCGGTCCGGGCCAGCGTCGGGGTGGTGGCCCCGGAGCGCGGCGAGCTGGCGGTCTCGGCGGACGCGCTGCTGCGCCGGGCGGACGCCGCCATGTACGTCGGCAAGCGGCGCGGCAAGGGCATCGTCGTGCGCTACCTCGCCGGCGTCACCGACGGCAGTGGCGACCCCGACCTGCCGAACCTGCTGGCCCAGGCGCTCGCCGGGGAGCCGGCCGCAGCGGGGTTCGCCGTCCACTACCAGCCGATCGTGCGCCTCGCCGACGGTGCCACGGTCGCCGTCGAGGCGCTCGCCCGGTGGTCGCACCCGGTGGCCGGCCCGGTCGACCCGGACATCTTCGTGACCGTCGCCGAGCGGGCGGGCCTCGTCGCCGCGCTCGACGACTTCGTGCTGGACCGCGGCTGCGCGGACGCCGGGCCGCTGGCCGAGCGCCTCGGCCGCGCGGTCGATGTGCACGTCAACGTCTCCGCCGCACGGCTGGGCCGGCCGGAGCTCGAATCCGCCGTCCACCGGGCGCTGGGCCGCCACGGCGTGCCGGCGGCGCGGCTGGTGCTGGAGATCACCGAGACGAGCCGGATGACCGACCTCAAGGCCGCGGCCGCCGCCGTGCGCCGGCTCCGGGCCACCGGCGTACGCCTGGCGCTGGACGACTTCGGCTCCGGCTTCAACGCCCTGGCCCAGCTCCACGCGCTGCCCGTCGACGTGGTGAAGCTGGACGGGACGCTGACCGGGCTGGACGAGGAGCCGGAGCGGGCGGAGGCCCTGTGCCGCTCCGTTCTGGGCATCTGCGCCGACCTGCGGGTCCGCGTCGTCGCCGAAGGGGTGGAGACGGCCGCCCAGGCCGCGACCCTGGCCCGGCTCGGCTGCGAGCTGGGCCAGGGCTACCTGTACGGCCCGCCGACCCGGCTGGCGGACATCCTCCCCACGGGCCCGGCGGCCGGCGCGCCGGCCGCCGGGGTCCCGGCGCCGCGGGGGGTCAGGGCGCCGGCGGGATGAACCCGAAGATGGTGGCCGTCGAGCCGGAACCCCGCCGGTTGATCGGCCCACCCGCGAGCACCCACGCGCCGCGGGCCGGCAGCTGACGCAGGTTCGCCAGGTTCTCCAGGCTGATCCGGTGCTCCCGGTAGAGCAGCACACTGACCGCGTACGAGCTGTCCACCCCCCGGTCCGGGCCGAAGGTGTCGGTGCCCAGCGCGCCCCGGCGGCCCAGCTTGCCGCCGTCGACCAGCCACTGGGCCGCCTCGATCGTGAAGCCGGGCTGGTGGATGACGCCGTCGGCGTCGGTGTTCGCGTACGCCGGCGTGCCCCAGCGGCTCTCCCACCCGGTCCACAGGATGACCGCCGCGCCCGCCGGGATCGGCCCGTGGCGGCGTTCCCAGCCCCGCAGGTCGTCCACCGTGACCCCGTAGTCCGGGTCGGCCGCCGCCTTGCGCCGGATGTCGATCTTCACGGCCGGCAGGAAGAGGTCGTTCGGTTCGAGCTCGTCGGCGCACAGCCCGTCGGCGTCGAAATGGCACGGCGCGCCCCAGTGGGTGCCCGTGTGCTCGCCCTCCTCCACATACTGCATGTAGAAGCCGTCATTCTCGACCGTCGTCATCGTGGTCAGCCGGAACTCCGGGTCGCCGGGGAACAGCGTCGTGGTCGCCGGGTCGTTGACGTGCGCCAGGTTGACCAGTCGCACCGCGTCCCAGCGCGGCGCGGCCGGCCGGTCCCCGCCCCGCGCCGGATCACACACCATCCCGCTATTGTCCGCCCGGTGATCGTCCGCGGCGGCCGGGCCGGCCCCCGCCCGCGTCCCCGCCACCAGGCCCAGCAGGCCGGCGGCCGCCGACGTCACCATCCGTCGTCGTCGCACGTCACACACCCCTCATCCGGTGGCGCGGCCCGTCGTGGGCCGCTCGCCTGCCGGGTACCGTAATCGCCCCGCCGTCCACGACGGACAGTGCCCGGCGCGCCGGGGGCGGGGAAAGGCCTTGGCAAAGATCGACTAGCCGGCTAGCGTCGGCGCCCATGTCGCGCACCGTCACGCTGGCCCTGCTCGACGGCGCCGGTGTGCCCGCCGGGACGCTGCCGCCGTACGAGGTGCCCATGCCCTGGTGGCAGGAGGTCAGCGACGTCGTGGCGGGGGCCCGCGAGCGCTACGGCGCCGAGGTGGCGGTCCTGCGGCTGCTCGCCACCGACC
>DASQDS010000253.1:0-3890 GCA_035634075.1 Pilimelia sp.
TGCAGCAGCGCCGGGACCGGCGCCGACGCGTCGGTCAGCACGGCGACGACCCGCAGGTCGGCGGTGCGACCGTCGGCGAAGGTCAGCGAGGCGGTGCTGCCGGGTCGCCAACCGAGCCGCGCGGCCGTCCCGGCGGACACGGCGATCGCGTCGGGCGGCAGCGTGGTCAGCGACCCGGCGACGACGTCGAGTCGCCCCCGCCCGGCGGCGAGCGCCGGCGGGCTCACCCCGGAGCCGCGCAGGGTGACGTCCCCGCCGAGATACAGGGTGGTGGGCAGCAGCGACACGCCCGGTGCGGCCGACGCCGCCGCGTCGGACAGGCCCGGCGTGCCGTCCGGCACCAGCATGGCGCCGGCGTGCAGGGCGGTGGCCCGGCCCGCGCTGTACGCCTGCAAGGAGGTGAGCGTGAAGCCGGTGATGAGCACGACGAACCCCACCGCGACCAGGACCGGCGCCGCGGTCGACGCGATCCGCCGCACCGCGACCAGGGCACCCTCGCGCACCAGCAGGCCGGTGGCTGCCCGCGACGCCCCGGCCAGCGGCCAGGTCAGCAGCCGGACCAGCGGCGGGATGGTCACCGGAGCCAGCAGGCTCATCGCGACGATCAGGGCCATCGCGGCGACCCCGGCCAGGTTGATCATCTCTCGGGCGTCAGCCGTGGCGGTGACCACGCTCAGGGCCAGCCCGGCGATGAGGAACAGCGTGCCGAAGACCCACCGCGGCCGGGTCATCGGCCGCTGCTCCACCGTCGCGGCCCGCAACGCGTCCACCGGCCGGGCCGCGGCGGCCCGGCGGGCCGCGGACCAGACCCCGGCCAGCGCGACCACCAGGCCGAGGCCGAAGGCGCCGGCCAGTGGCAGCGCCGTGATCCGGACGGCAAAGGTGGGCGGCTCCAGCCCCACCTTGACCAGCAGGGCGCCGACCGCCGGGGCGATGCCCGCGCCCAGCAGCACCCCGGCCGCGGCGCCGGCCGTCCCGACGATCAGCCCCTCACCGAGCACCACCCGGCGCACCTGGCGGGCACTGGCGCCCACCAGCCGCAACAGCGCGAACAACCGGCGCCGCTGCAACACGCTGAACGCGAACGTCGAGGCCACCACGAAGATCGAGACGAACGCGGCCAGGCCGGCTGTCGCGGTGATCACCTGGGAGGCTATCCAGCGTCCCCGGGCGTCCGACTTGGGCTCCAACGCCGCCCGGCCGGCGCCGCTGACCACCGACCCGGCGGTGCCCACGACCGCCCGCGCGGCGGCCTCGACCGACCCGACGTCGGCGGCGCCGGTGAGCAACCCGAGCGCCCGGACACCCGGGGCCAGGGCCGCCGCCGCGGCATCCGTGAGGTAGACCCCGGCGCCGTCGAGGGTGCCGCTGACGACGTACCCGGCCGGACCGGTGGCGGTCAGCAGGGTGACCGGCGTGCCCGGTCGCAGGCCCAGCCGGTGGTCCAGGACCACCTCGTCGGCGCGCTGCGGCGCCCGCCCGGAACGCAGCCGGTACGGCGCCAGCGCGGCGCTCGACCAGCCGTGCCCCTGCCGGGCGGCGACGCGCGGGTCGCCGACGGCTTGGCCGTCGACGACCGGCTGGGCGTAGAAGGAGCGGTCGGTCACGACGGCGGCCACCCCGGCGATCGCGCCGAGCCGGTCGACCAGGCTCCGGGTCGTCTCCGGCGACCACGGCCGGTTCTCGGTGAACATGGCATCGGCCTGGCTCACGGCCGGACTGTGCACCAGCACCGCGGCGCCGGCGTAGCGGTCCGGCACCTGCGGTCGCGCGGACGTGAGCAGTAGGGCGCCCACCGACAGCAGCGCCACCCCGAGGCACAGCGCGACGAAGCTGCCGGCGAAGCCGGTCCAGCGTTCCCGGACGGTGGCCAGGCTCAACACGTCGACTCCAGCCGGCTCATCCGCGCGGTGATGCGCTGGGCGCTGAGGTCGCCGGCCAGCTCGTCGACTAGACGACCGTCGGCGAGCAGCACCACCCGGTCCGCGTAGCCGGCGCAGACCGGGTCGTGAGTGACCATCACCACCGTCTGCCCGTGCCGGTCGACCAGGGCCCGCAGGAGTTCGAGCACCTCGCGGGAGGTACGGCTGTCGAGCGCCCCGGTGGGCTCGTCGGCGAAGATCACCGCCGGCCGGGTGATCAGGGCGCGGGCCAGCGCGACGCGCTGCTGCTGGCCGCCGGAGAGTTCGACCGGCCGGTGCCCGGCCAGCCGCAACGGCAGGGCGACGTTCTGCTCGGCGGTCAGCGCCGCGACCAGGTTGAAGGACTGGAACACGAAACCGACCTGCTCACGGCGAAGCCTGGCCAGGGCGCTTTCGCGCAGGCCGGTCAGGGCGACACCGCCGATGGTCACCTCGCCGCCGGTGGGCCGCTCGAGACCGGCGGCGCAGTGCAGCAGCGTCGACTTGCCGGAGCCGGACGGGCCCATCACGGCAGTGAAGGTGCCGGCGGCGAAGCCGAGCGTCACGGCGTCCAGTGCGGTGACCGCCTGGGCGCCGGAGCCGTACCGTTTGGTCACGGCGGCCAGCCGCACGGCACCGGGTGGTGGGAGATCAGTTGTCATGGCGGCCACGATGCCGCCCCGAGCCGGCCCGGCGCATCGACCCGTGGCCGGCAGTCGACGCTCAGCCCCTGGCCCGACCCGGCGCGGCGGACGGCGGCATGGTCCTCCCCCGGGATGAGGGCCCGGGGGCCGACGCGCGGGTGTGCCTGCGCCGGATACCGTCACGGCGTGGCCGACGCCGACCTGCGACCCCTGCTCTCCCGCCGGCTGCGCGCCGGCGAGCTGATCGCCCTGGACGTGGGCGCGGCCGCGCTGTGGACGCTGTTCTGCGCGGAGGCCGCCCGGGCCAACCCGGCCGGAGCCCTGCCCGAGCCGATGAGGGTGTCGTGGCTGGCCGGGGCGGCGATCGGGCTGCCCGCCGCGGTCCGCCGGCCGTGGCCGTTGCCCGCGCTCGCCGCTGTGCTGGCCGCGTCGGCGACCGCGCTGGCCACCGGCGTGATCCCCACCTACGCCGCGCCCGCTCCACTGATGGTGCTCGGATACGTGATCTACGCGGTGGCGCTCGCCGAGCCGGCGCGCCGCTCGGTCCCCGCCCTGGTCACCGGGCTCTGCATGGTGGTGGTCATCCTGGTCGCCGACGACGCACAGGCGCAGAACCGGTGGAGCGACGCCATCCTCGGCGCCGCGGCCTGCGCGATCCTGATCGGCGGGGCGTGGGCGCTGGGCCGGGCGGTACGCGCCCGCCGGGAGTACGCGGCCCGCTCGGTGCGCCAGGCCGCCGACGCGGCCCGCGAAATGGCCCGCCACGCGGTGACCGAGGAACGGGTCCGGATCGCCCGGGAGCTGCACGACATCGCCGCGCACAGCATGAGCCTGATCGCGGTGAAGGCCAGCATCGCCAACCACGTCGCCGAGGCCCGCCCGCAGGAGGCCCGCGACGCGCTGCGGATCATCGAGAGCACCAGCCGGGAGGCCCTGGCCGATCTGCGGCGGGCACTCGGGATCATGCGCTCGGACACCGAGCCCGCTGCCGACCTGGAGCCCGCGCCCGGCCTGGCCGACCTGCCGCGGCTGGCCGACCGGGCGGCGATGGCCGGGGTGGCCGTGGACCTGGCCCTGACCGGGCCCGTCGAGCGGGTGCCCGAGGGGGTGGCGCTGTCGGCGTACCGGATCGTGCAGGAGGCGGTGACCAATGTGGTGCGGCACGCCGGCGTGCCACGCTGCCGGGCCGTGGTGCGGGTCGAGCCCGGCGAGGTGCGCATCGCCGTCACCGACGACGGGGTGGGCGGCCGCGCCCAGCCCGGGCACGGTGTGGAGCGCCCGGGACACGGCCTGATCGGCATGCGCGAGCGGGCCCTGCTGTACGGCGGCGCCTGCACCGCCGGCC
>DASQDS010000254.1:0-1753 GCA_035634075.1 Pilimelia sp.
CCCGGCCCGCGCCGCCACCGACGCGATCACCTCGTTCGCGTTCATGTTGGACGACGTGCCCGATCCGGTCTGGAACACGTCGACGGGGAAGTGGGCGTCGTGCTCGCCGGCCGCCACCTCGTCGGCGGCCGCGGCCACCGCATCGGCGAGCTCGGGCGCGAGCACGCCGATGCGCCCGTTCACCCTCGCTGCTGCCCCCTTGCCGAGCCCCAGCGCGCGGATCTGCGCGCGCTCCAGGCCGCGGCCGGAGATGGGGAAGTTCTCGACGGCACGCTGGGTCTGGGCCCGCCAGAGCGCGTCGGCGGGCACCTCCACCTCGCCCATGGTGTCGTGCTCGATCCTGAACCGGTCGTCGGTGGCCATGCCCGCAGTCTTCCTCCGAACGGGCTCGCGTGCAGGTGGGCATGAGCGGGATAACACCGCGCGCGGGCCTGGGACGCGCCGAGCGGAACACCGGTGCTGTCGAGGGCGGCCCGGACAGCAGTGGTGTTCCGCTCGGGGGGAGCGAGGGTCGTAGGTCTAGCTGTACTGACCCGGGACGTTGTTGACGGTCATGCGGCGAGTCGGGTGATCGGGGGGCGGCCGCCCAGGGCGGAGTGAGCGCGTCGAGTGTTGTAGCGCCCCACCCAGTTGTCCAGGGCCGCCAGCCGGTCGGTGTTGGACAGCCACGGTCGGGCGTAGGCGAACTCGGCGAGCAGGGTCCGGTTGAGCCGCTCGGCCTTCCCGTTGGTCCACGGGCAGCCGGGCTTGATGAACCGGCGCCGCAGCCCGAGTGCGACACACACCGCCCGCCAGTCCCCGCCCACCCGGTAAACCTTGGCGTTGTCGGTCAGGATCCGCAGCACCGTGACGCCGTGCTCGCGGAACCAGGTCACCGCCCGGTGCAGGAACCCCGCGCAGGTGCTGTCGCGTTCGTCGGGCAGGGCTTCGATGTAGGCGACCCGGGAATGATCGTCCACGGCGACGTGGAGGTAGTCATAGCCGTTGCCCCGGCCCCGAACTTCTTCCTTGCGCCCGTGTAGCCGCCACCCACCGCCGTCGGGGACCCGACCGAGCTTCTTGACGTCGATGTGGAGTAGATCCCCAGGTCGGGGGCGTTCGTAGCGGACTGCGGTGTGGCGGCGGCGGACCCGGGCGCCGGTGATCGGGTCGATCGCGGCCAGGTGCGGAACCTGGTGGCGAGTCAGGACCCGCCCGACGGTGGAGGCGACCAGGTCGAGCTCGCCGGCCAGGAACACCGCCCCGCGCCGGGCGGCGCGGCGCAGGGTCAGGATCTGGGCTTCGACCGCCGGAGCGGTGCGGGCCGGGGTGGTGTGCGGACGCGAGGACCGATCCTGCAGGCCGGCCTCGCCCTCGTCGCGGTAGCGGCCGATCCACTTGTGCACGGTCGGGCGGGACACGCCGAGTTGCTCGGCGATCCGCGCCGGTGGCCACCCGGCCTGATGGCGGGTCACTATGAGTTTGCGGGCGTAGACGGTGGTGCGGGCGTTACGGTGCGACACGGAGGGCCTCCTGTGGCCGGAGCGAGTGCGTCAGACACACCCACCCAGCCCGGAGGCCCTCCCCTTATCAAGCCGACACGCCGTCAACAACGTCCTGGGTCGCTACAGCTAGGAGGGGGCGAGCGAACGGCACTCCCGCCCGAACCGGTGGGCCCATCGGCCCGCTCGCCCACCGCACCGGGCACCCGGGCGGTGGGGGCCACCGATGGGGCCTACCCTGGTTCAGCGTGACCGCCCCGTCCGTCTTCGCT
>DASQDS010000255.1:0-10040 GCA_035634075.1 Pilimelia sp.
CTGGCCCCGAACAGCACGCTGCTGGTGTACGAAGGCGCCGCGCACGGGCTGTTCGTCACCCACGCCGAGCGCCTCAACGCCGACCTCCTGGCGTTCGCCACCGCCTGAGCAGCCCGGGGGCGCGGAGGAAGGCCCGGCGCGGGGAGTGCGCCGGGCCTTCGTCGGTGCGCTGGGGGATCAGCGGACCGACACCCCCTCCACGAGCTGCGGAGCGGCCGGGATGGGGAAGAAGTCGACGAAGCGGTCGAACAGGTGGCGGTCGCCGGTGAGGCTGACCAGCCCGTGGTCCAGCGCCTCCTGCGTGGTCATCTCGCCGGCGAGCAGCGGACGGATCGACCCGTACGCCCAGATGACGAGGTCGGCGTCTGTGTAGCCGCCCTCGGCCACCTTCAGCCCGCCGTCGTCTATCAGTGCGTGCAGGACCATCGGTCCGAAGTGCAGCTCGTAGCTGAGCTGCACGCCCTCGGCGTACTCGGGGCGGAACGTGGTGTACAGCGACAGGATCGCCGAGTCGCGGGTGAACTGCTCACCCTCGGCCGGCTCGCCCAGCGATCGGGCGCCCCACAGGCCCAGCTGGAGCAGGATGCCCTCCAGCTCGGCGCCGTACTCCGTCAGCTCGTACACCACGGCGGCGTCCAGCTGCGGGAGCACCCGCCGGCGCACCACGCCGGACGCCTCGAGCTCGTTGAGCCGGGCGGACAGGATGCTCGTCGAAATTTTGGCCAGGCCCTGCTGGAGCTCGGTGAAGCGTTTGGGACCGAGAATGAGATCCCGGACGATCAGCATGCCCCACCGCTCGCCCACCATCTCCAGTGCCCGTGCCACCCCACAGAACTGTCCGTACGATCGACCGGTCATTGTCATCCCCAACTGTTGGTCGTGCGCGCAATCGCGCGGGTTTGGCGGTTCTACTCGATGGATATGTACGGGATGGACGGCGTGTCCTCCGGGTCCGGCGGCCGCGACGACGCATCGCATTCCATCCTGTACGGGACCGCTCAGGTCCCGCTCGAGTCTGGCTCCAGCGATGGTGTTGTGCGGCGTGTCCGGGTTGCGGTGACGGGGCGGTCCGCTGCCAGATCCGGCGGTGCCGTCGTGAGCCGCCGTGCGGCGGCTCACCTGGGCCGGGTGGGTTCCCCGGCGGAGAGCAACTCGTGGTGCAACACCTGGAGGTCCCCGCACGGTTCCACCCCCAGGTCCGCCGCCAGCCGGTTGCGCAGCTGGCGGTAGGTCGCCATGGCCTCCAGCCGCCGCCCGCTGTGCGCCAGCACGCGCATCAGCTGGCCGTGCAGGCCTTCGTCCAGCGGGTTGGAGCTCACCATTGATCGCAGCTCGCCGACGAGCTCACGGTGCAGCCCACCGGCGATTTCCGCCTCTATCCTGAGGTGCTGGGTGTTGCGGCGTTGTTCCTCGAGGTCCACGGCGTAGCCGGTGAGGACGGCGCCACAGGAGACTGTCGCCAGCGGCGCGTCGGACCACAGGCTCAGTGCCGAGTTGAAGAGTTGGGCGGCCTCGGCGTACCGACGCTGCGTGAGTGCGACCCGGCCGACGCGGCAGCGGCGCTGGAATTCGAATACGTCGATCTGGTCGGGGTCGACCCGCATGGTGTAACCGGAGGACCGGGTCGCCAGCATGGCTTCCGCGTCGGGGGCCAGCCCGTTCTGGTCGATGCAGCGCCGCAGTTGGTAGACGTACGTCTGCACGGTGGAGCGGGCGCTGCGCGGCGGCGTGGCCGTCCAGAGCTCCTGGATGATCGCCTCGGTGGTGACCAGCCGGCCCGGCCGCAGGAGCAGCATGGCCAGCAGCTGCGCCACCTTCGGTGCGGTCGGCGCGTGGTCCCGACCGTCCTTGACGACCTCCAGCGGACCCAGCAGGCGGAACCGT
Organism: Pilimelia sp.; assembly: GCA_035634075.1. Lineage (GTDB taxonomy): Bacteria > Actinomycetota > Actinomycetes > Mycobacteriales > Micromonosporaceae > DASQDS01. The sequence continues at coordinate 1,885 of DASQDS010000255.1, forward strand.
ACCCGGCCGTCGTGCGGCACGCTGGTGTCCACAGTGCGGGCGCTGCCGGTGGCTTCCCAGCCCCGGGAGGCGTCCCATTGATCCGATTGGTCTGTGCTGAGAAGGTCGTAGTCGGACACTCGCGCCTCCCAGGATCCATCCTGATCTATCGCGCTGGTCCTCCGCTCGGTGCGGCTCGGCGACATTGATCGATGACCGAAGGATGTCAACGACGGCGGCTTCGCCGGCAGTGTCAGCGGCATGAGAGGTCGCGTGAAATGCGCGCGTGGGCGCATGAGGAATACATGCCGGGTGGAGTGAGCCTGGCACTGGCCGCCGCGGCGGGGTCGGCCCCACGCTTCTAACCATCGCGGCAACCGGGTTTCTTACCCGACGCCGACGACGGCAAACGTACATCCCACAGTTTTCCGAACACCGCCAGGGAGCGCACGCCGTGGACACTCACACGCCGCAGGACGACCGCACACCGCACCCCGTAGCCCGGTCCCGTGCCGGTTTCGTCGGGCTGGCCATCGACCGTTACGACCAGTGGAGCGACTCGGCCGAGATCGCGCTCTACCCCTCGAACATCTGCTGGTGCCGCATCGAGTTGGGTGACGATCACGAGTCGGCTGCCTGATGGACGCCAGCGCTGTGGCGGGGCGCCGGCCTGAGTTCAAGCGGCACCTGCGCGCGGAGGTCAGCGAGGGCGAGGGCGCCTTCCTGTTCTCCGAGGGCGGGGTGATCGCGCTCCGGGGCCCGGAGGTCGCGTCGCTGGCGGCGCTGTTGGACGGCGAGCGGGACCTGGCCAGCCTGCTCCGCGCCCGGCCGGGTGGCATGGACGCGGAGCAGGTGGCCGGCCTGATCGCCCAGCTCGTGGCGGCCGACCTGGTGACGCTGCGGGCGCCCGGCGCCGCGGCCGCCGACCCCGGCGCGCTCGCCTACTGGGACGAGTGCGGCGCGGCCGTCGGCACCGCGGGGACCGTCGCCCTGGTCGCCGCCGGCATCCCGGCCGGACCCGTCCGGGCGGCACTGCACGAGGCCGGCGTCGCCATCGCCCCGGGCGGCGCCGCCGAGCCGGTGGCCGGCACGGACCTGACGGTGGTGCTGTGTGACGACTACCTGAACCCGGCGCTGGCCGAGGTCGACGCCGCGCACCGGGCCGCGGGCCGGCCGTGGCTGCTCGCGAAGCCGGCCGGGTCGCGGGTGTGGCTGGGGCCGGTCTTCACGCCCGGCGCCGCGGCGTGCTGGCACTGCCTCACCCACCGGTTGTGGGGACACCGCCACGCCGAGGCGTGCGCGCAGGCCGCGCTCGGCCGCAGCGGACCGGCGCCGAAGCCGGTCGCCGCCGTCCCGCCGCTGACCTCGGCAGCCGCGCACCTGGTGGCGCTCGAGGTCAGCAAGTGGCTCGCCGGGCACCGCCATCCCGGGCAGCGTGGTGTGTGGACTTTCGACTCGCACAGCCTCGCCAGCCGATGGCACGACCTGCGCGCCCGTCCGCAGTGCCCCACCTGCGGCGACGCCACGATGGTCGCCGCGCGGGCCCACCGGCCGGTGCGACTGCGGCCCGCGCCGAAGGCGTCGGGGAGCGGCGGCGGGCACCGCACGCTGACCCCCGCCGAGATGCTGGACCGGCACCGGCACCTGATCAGCCCCGTCACGGGGATCGTGAAGGAGGTCGTGCGGGACCCGGCGGCGCCGGCGTTCGTCAGCGCGTACCGCTCCGGGGCCAACGTCGCCCGCGGGATCACCCAGATGGGCGCCCTGCGGGCCAGCCTGCGATTCGGCAACGGCGGCAAGGGGGTCACGCCCGTCGACGCGGAGGTGGGCGCCCTGTGCGAGGCGGTGGAGCGCTACTCCGGCACCTGGCAGGGTGATGAGGCGCGGGTGCGGGGCAGTCTGCGCGCTCTGGGCGACGAGGCGATCCACCCGAACGACTGCATGCTGTTCAGCCCCGAGCAGTACGCCACCCGCACGGCGTGGAACCGGGCGCACTCGCCGTTCAACTTCGTGTGCGAGCCGGTCGACGAGGACGCCGAGATGGACTGGACGCCACTGTGGTCGCTGACGGGTCAGCGGCACCGCCTGCTGCCGACGGCCATGCTCTACTTCGGCGCCCCGGGCAGCCGGTGCGTGCGGGCCGACTCCAACGGCGCCGCCGCCGGCAGCAGCATCGAGGACGCCGTGCTGCAGGGGACGCTGGAGTTGGTGGAGCGGGACGCCGTCGCGGCGTGGTGGTACAACCGGACCCGGGTGCCGGCCGTCGACCTGGCCGCCTTCGGCGACCCGTGGGTGGACGAACTGCGCGGGCACTACGCCCGGTTGGGCCGCGAGTTCTGGGTGCTCGACGTCACCTCGGACCTCGGGGTGCCGGTGTTCGCGGCGGTGACCCGCCGGGTCGGCGCGCCGGCGGAGCGGATCATGCTGGGCTTCGGTGCCCACCTCGACCCGCGGACCGCGCTGCGCCGGGCGCTGACCGAGATGAACCAGCTGCTCCCGGCCGTGCTCGGCGACGCGGTCCCGGACGGTGACCCCGACGCGACGTACTGGCTGCGGCACGCCACAGTGGCCAACCAGCCGTATCTGATGCCGGCGGCCGGCCGGTCGAGCGGGCCGGCGGATTCCGGGTACGTGGCGAGGGCCGACGTGAACGAGGATGTCTCCTGGCTCGTGGCGGCCATCCAGGCGCAGGGGATGGAGACGTTGGTGCTCGACCAGACCCGGCCGGACGTCGGCGTACCCGTGGTGAAGGTGGTCGTACCCGGGATGCGGGCGTTCTGGGCGCGGTTCGCCCCGGGCCGGCTGTTCGACGTGCCCGTCCGGACGGGCGCACTGACGAAACCCACCGCGTACGAGGACCTCAACCCGGTCCCCCTCTTCCTGTAACCGCGAATTCCTGCAAACTTCATCGTGCCAAATCAACCGGCCACTCCCCGAGGAGTTGCGACGTGGGCTCCGTCCCCCCTCCCGCCCCGGTCACCGTGCGGCTGTGGTCGCTCAGCGAGGACGTGCTGGTCGAGGACGACCCGGTAACCGAGTCGCTCATCGTCGTCACCCGGTGGGGGGAGTCGCGGGTCGACGCCGGCGCCGCGGCCCGGGCCCTGCTGCGCCGGCTCGTGCTCGGGCCGGTCTCGCTGGCGAACGTCCTGGCGAGCGACGCCGACCCGGCGGTGCCCCAGGTGCTGGCGGGGTTGCTCGAGACGTTGCGCGGCGCGGTGGTGCACTCGCTGGGCCTGCCGGACGGTCAGGCACCGCTGCTGTCGGCGACGCCGGCGGTGGCCGCGCCGTCGTTCCGGCCGACCGCCCTCGACCCGGCCCGGCCGGTCCGGCTGTCCCGCTTCGCCTCGCTGCGGCCGCAGGCCGGTGGCCTGCTGGTCGAGGCGCCCGACGCCGCGTACCGGGTGTTGCTGCACGAGCAGCCCGCGGTCCGGATCACCGCCGGGCTGGCCGCCGCCGGCCGGCTCGCTGACGTGGCCGGCGCCGCCGGCGTGGCCGCGCCGATCGTCGCGGACGTCCTCGCATTCGTGGTCGCCGCCGGGGTGGCGCAGGTGGCCGACCCGGACGGCCGGTTCGGGGAGGACACCGAGCCGGCGCTGACCCGGTGGGCGCACCACGAGCTGCTGTTCCACATGCGCACCCGGACCTGGCACGTGGAGGAGCCGGCCGGGCTGCGCGGCGGCTCGCCGGACCCCAAACCCGCCCAGCTGACCAGGGCCGTGCCGCCGGGGCGACGGTTCCACCTGTACCGGCCGGACCTCGACGAACTGGCGCGGGCGGACGAGTCGCTGACGGCGCTGCTGGAGGCCGATCACCACTGCCCGACCTTCGCCACCCGGCACCTGACCGCCGGGCAGGTCGGGGAGCTGCTGTTCCGCAGCGCCCGCGTGCGCTCGACAGGGCCGGCGCTGCCGCCGTCGATGGGCCAGGACGAAGCCACCCAGCGGCCGTACTTCAACATCGCCTGCCGGTACGAGCTGGAGTTGTACGTCAGCCTCAACCGCTGCGCCGGGCTGCCGCGGGCGATCTACCACTACGACCCGTCGACGCACTCGCTGACCATGGTCCGCGAGGACCCCGCCGACCTGGCGACGCTGCTGGACCTGGCCAAGGTGGCCGCTGCCAGCAGCCGGCAGCCGGCCGCGCTGATCACCATGACGGCGCGGATGGAGCGGCTGTCCCCGGTCTTCGGCGGGGCCTCCTACGCCACGGCCCTGATGCACGTCGGCGCGTTGCAACAGACCCTCTACCTGTGCGCCAAGGCGATGGGGCTGACCGCGCACGGTGTGGTGGTCGACGCCAGCGACACAGTGGATCGCCTGCTGCCCCTGGAATGGCCCGGCGAAGTGGGGGTCGGGGAGTGCGTGGTAGACCTGGCACCGTGAGGTGTCGGGTCCTAATCGGTCGGTTGCTCCGATCCCGATGATCTCGTAAGGTTTTCGACAGCCTGTCGCGATCTGTAGGCGTTCCGTAGTCACGTACGCCAGGGGGCCCAGTGAACGTCGGAGGCGACGCTGCGCGACGCGCCGTGGCCCGGAACCGCCACGGCGGACCCGTCGTGGCGGACGGGCGCCCGACCCACCTCCCGGCCGCCGACGATCTCTCGGCCTCCGCCGCATCCGCCCAGGCCAGCCTGGTGACGCACATCGCGCCGCGGCTGGCCAGCGCCGTGGTGGTCACGGTCATCGGCGGGTTCGTCGCGCTGGCGTTGATCGGCCTGGTGACCAATGCCAGCGGCCCCGCGGAGGTGGCTCTGGCCGTCGGCTGCATGCTGCCGATCGTCGGGCTCCAGTTGGGCTACTTCACCCGCGCCGGCACGCAGCTCCGTCCGCCGTACAGCTATCTCGCGCTGGCCGTTCAGGCGGCCTTCGTCTACCTGCCGGTCCTGCAGTTCGGCACCCTCTGGCTGAGTTTTCCGGGGTTCCTCGCCGGCAGCGTCCTCATCGCGCTGCCTCCCCGGTTGGCGGTGTTCTTCGCCCCTGCGATCGTCGCGAGCATCGGCGTGCTCCAGGTGAAGCTCGGGGACCCGGTCGTGTCGCAGGCCTACGCCGCCAGCTACGCCGTGATCGCGACGACGATCACCGCGCTCGTCGTGTACGGCATGACCCGCCTCGCCCGGCTTGTGCACGAGGTGCACACCGCCCGCCGCGAGCTGAGTCGGATCGCGGTGGCCCAGGAGCGGCTCCGGCTCGCCCGCGACGTGCACGACCTGCTGGGTCTGAGCCTCTCGGCGCTGACGCTCAAGTGCGAGCTGACGTGCCGGCTCATCGACGACCACCCGGAGCGGGCCCGCGCCGAGCTGACCGACATGCTCGCCATCGCCCGCCGGGCGCTGACGGACGTCCGCATGGTGGCCAGCGGGGGCCGCGAGCTGTCGCTGCCCGACGAGTGGAACGCGGCGCGGTCCGTGCTCGCCGCCGCGGACATCGAGGCGCGGCTCCACCGCGATGGCGCCGCGCTGACCGGGCAGGTGGGCAGCGCGCTGGCCACCGTGCTAAGGGAGGGCATCACGAACGTCCTGCGGCACAGCAAGGCGAGCTGGTGCGAGGTCACGTTGCGCAACGCCGACGGCACGGCGGTCCTCGACATCGTCAACGACGGGGTCGGCGACGAGCCGCTGGACCTGGCCCCGCCGCTGATGGCCGGCAACGGCATCGGCAACCTGTCGCACCGGGTGGGCATGCTCGGCGGGGAGCTGCGGGCGGCGCCGGAAAGTCCCGGGCACTACCGGCTGCGGGCGACGATCCCGGTCCACGCCCAGGTCCCCGACGACGCCTGACCGGGCGCGCCGTCACAGCCAGCCCGCCTCCTGGGCGATCCGGATGGCGTCCACCCGGTTGCGGCCGTTGAGCTTCGTGACGGCCGACGTGAGGTAGTTGCGGACGGTCCCCGCCGACAGGAACAGCTCCGCCGCGATGTCGGCCACGTTGTGTCCGGCCGCCGCCAACCGGAGGATCTCGATCTCCCGCGGCGCGAGCGGGCAGCCCTCGTTGTCCCAGGCGGTGAGCGCGATCTCGCTGTCGATGACCCGGCGGCCGCTGGCGACCTGCCGGACCGCCGACGCCAGCTTCTCCGCCGGGGCGTCCTTGAGCATGAAGCCGTGCACCCGTGCGTCCAGCGCCCGGCGGACCGTGCCGGGCCGGCTCAGGCTGGTCAGGACGAGGACGCGGCAGGTCGGTAGCTCGGCGTAGATCTCCGCCGCCGCCGTGAGCCCGTCGCGGCCCGGCAGGTCGATGTCGATCACCGCGACGTCGGGCCGGTGCTCGAGGCCGGCGGGCAGCACCTGGTCCCCGGACGAGACCTCCGCGACCACCTCGATGTCCGGCTCCAGGTTCAGCAGCGCGACCAGGGCGCCCCGGAGCATGTGCATGTCCTCCGCAAGCAAGACCTTGATCACATCGGGCCTTTCGGTTGCCGCTGCCACCGGCCGTCTGGCAGACGCCAGCGCGCTCGCCGGGCCGCCTCCTACACGGTACGTGGCCGCGTCGGGTCGCATCTGTCGGCTCCCTGATAGGTCCGGGAAGGGGACAAGGTCCCGGAGGTGGCTTAACCGCCTATCCGCCACCAACGTCCCTGCTGGCAGGCGGGCTTGCTCGCGGCTGGACCGGTGCTCCAGCCCCGCGGCCCACGCTGAGGCGGTACCTGCTATGGCGCCCGACGCGCCCCCGGTGCGATCCGCCGGGTCCGTCACCGATGGTAAGCGAGGAAAGCCATGCAACCGGCTGTCCGCCAGGCGATAGCGATGATGCACGACCGGTACTTTGAGCCCCTGACGCTGAACGACCTCGCATCCGAGGTCTTCGTCAGTCCCTTCCACTTCTCCCGGGTGTTCGCCCGGGCGACCGGGGTCACCCCCGGCCGTTACCTCACCGCCGTGCGGATGTTCGAGGCCAAGCGGCTGCTGCTGACCTCCTCGCTCACCGTCTCCGACATCGTGTGCAGCGTCGGCTACAGCAGCGTCGGGACGTTCACCAGCCGGTTCACCCGGCTGGTGGGCATCACCCCGACCAGCTACCGCGCACCGGAGGTCGGCGAGCTGCTGGTCGCCGTGGCGCCCCGGTTCCAGCGGCTGCCGTCGCTGGCCGCGCTGCGCGAGGCGGGCAAGCGCTGCGGCATCCAGGCGACCGGCGCCGGCGTCATCGCCGGCCGGGTCCAACTGCCCGCCGGCATACCGCCGGCGAACGTGCTGATCGGCGTGTTCGGCGAGTCCCTGCCGCAGTGTGCCCCGGTGGCGTTCACCGGCATGTCGCAGACCGGGTCCGCCGACTTCACCATCACCGGGGTGCCGGCCGGGCGGTGGCATCTCATCGCCGTGGCGGAGCACGGCGACGGGGCGTCGCCCGCGTCGTACCTGCTGGGCACCGCCGGATACCCGCTCACGATCACGTCCGACGAGCGGGTGCGCGTCACGGTCGGCATGCGCGGCCTTCGGCACACCGACCCGCCGATCGCCATCACGCTCGCCGCGCAGCCCGGGCGCGCCATGGCGGCCCGCGCCGCCAGCCAGGTGCGCCACCTCAGCGCGGTGGCCTGACGGGCCGGGGGAGGCGACACCGATGGCCACCGTGACCGGCGCGATCCGCCGCCGCCTGCTGGCACCGTCCCTGACGGACGTCACCTTCGCCGCCCGGGGGTTCCCCGGCGCCGGCTCGCCCGCCGCCACCGCCCTGGAGACGGTGCCGCAGTCCGTGGTCTGCGGCTTCGAGTGGGCCATCGAGGGCGCTGGCCTGGCCGAGCTGACCAGGCGCCTGGACATGGTGGACCCGGCGCTGCGCGGCTTCGCGTACGAGGGGGCCACGATGGCCGCCGTCGTGCTGGACGCCATGTCCCCGCGCGCCGGCGGCCGGGCCCGCGAGCTCGTCCTCGGCCCCGGGCACCCGCACATCTTCCTCACCTACATCGGCGTCGGGTTCGCCCTGGCGCGCCTGCCGCGGCCACTGTGGCGCAAGGCGATCCCCGACCTGACCGGCTCGCCGTACCACCCGACCATGAGCTGGTTGGCCGTCGACGGGTACGCCTTCGACCGGGCGTACTTCGACACCCGCCGCTGGGTCGACGAGCAGTACGTGCCGGCGCCCTACCCGTGGGCCGGCGCGCCGGACTACTTCCCGCGCGCGGTCGACCAGGGCATCGGCCGGGCGCTGTGGTTCATCCACGGGGGCCGGGCCGCCGACCTCGCG
>DASQDS010000256.1:0-2996 GCA_035634075.1 Pilimelia sp.
CGCGCGGCGGATACGGCCCTGGGTCACCCGCTCAGCGAGCAGGCGGAGTGCGCCTCCGCCAGGCCGCTCGGTCGGGCCGCGGCCCGGCCGATCGCCGTGGCGATTCTGTTGATCGTGGCGAACCGCTTGTCCTCCAGCGGCCCGAGGATCGCGTTCTGCACGAAGTTGGGACCGCCCTGTCCCGCGCTCGTGACCAGTCTGTTGTTCGCCTCCGCGAGCTGGTTCTCCAGCAGCGCCAGATTCGCGGTGACCTCGGCCTGCGCCCGGGCCGGTACGCCGGGCAGCTTGTCGGCCACCGTCGGGCAGACGATCCGCCGCGCGCCACCCTGCGCCGGCGGCTCGGCAGCCGGCGGCTCGGCAGCCGGCGGTTGGCCGCCCCCGTCGGACAGGGTGCACTCGGCGAGGCCGCCGAGGTTCGTCGGCCGGGCCGCCACCCTGCCGATAGCGATGGCGATCCGGTCGATCGTCGCGCCCCGCTTGTCAGCCAGCGGGCCGAGGATCGCGTTGCGGACGAAGTTGGGGCCGCCCTGGCCGCGGGTGGTGACCAGCCGCTGGTTGGCCTCCGCGAGCTGGGTGTCGAGCAGCGCCAGGTTCCGTCGGACCTCCTCCTGCGCCCGTGCCGGGACGCCTGCCAGCTTGTCTGCCACCGTCGGGCACGAGATGCGTTGCGTCGCCGTCGAATCGGAATCCGGAGTCGCCGCTGCCGCCACGCCCAAACCGCCGGCCAGCATGAGCGCGGCGCCCGCCGTGGCCAGTGGTCTCCACAGCCGCCGGGGGAGCGGCGACGGTGGTGGTCTTTTTCCTACGGACATGCGGGGACGACCGCCTTCCAAGGTCGGTGGCCGGGGTCAGCCACGCCGCTCGGTTCGCGGGCAGCACCGGTGCGCTGATGTTCCCCGGCATCCGGCGGCTACCCGAGCGTGATCGCCGCCGGATGCCGGGGGTGGCGAGCGGTAATCCGCCCGCCTCGATCTCCAGTACGGGGCCCGGGCTGGGAACGGTTCAACACGTCGGGGGCAAGATTGACCCATGCCCGAACCGCTCGACACCGCACTCGCCGAGGTGCGCGCCCTGCTGCTCGATCCCGGACTGACCCGGGCGGTGGCCGCCGGACGCCGCCGCGGGCAGGTGCCCTCGGTGGTCCGCGCCGAACTGCGCCCGGTCGCCGTCCGGGGAGACGCGCACCTGCAGATCGTCACCTCCGACGGCGCCCGGCCGTACACCCGCAATGTCGCGGCCGGCGCCGCCGGGCCGGCCGTGGACGCGCTGCTGGCCGAGCCGTTCGGCAACTGGCACGTGGAGGCCGCCGACCGGGTGCTGCAACTGCGGGTGACCAAGCGGGGCGAGGCGCAGGTCCACCGGGCCGCCACGGCCGCGCCTCCCGGCCCCGAAACCGCCGCGCCCGCCGCGTCCCCGCTCCCCGCCGCCGTCCCGCACGACCGGGTCAAGGAGCACCTGCTGCCGCCCGGCGACCCGCTGTTCGCCGCGATCGGGGGCACCGCGGCGAAACGCCGGCAGGTCGACGCGTTCCTGCGGGCCCTGGCGGCGACCCTGCCCGACGACCCCGCCGAGCTGCCCTCGCCGCTGCGCGTGGTGGACCTCGGATGCGGCAACGCCTACCTGACGTTCGCCGCGTACCGGTACCTGACCGGGCGCGGCCTGGCCGTCCGGCTGGTGGGCGTCGACGTGCGGGCGGACCAGCGGGAGCGCAACACCGCGCTGGCCGAGCGGCTGGGCTACGCGGTGGACGTGCGGTTCGTGGCGGGGACGATCGAGGCGGCGGCGGTCGATCCGCCGCCCGACGTCGTCCTCGCCCTGCACGCCTGTGACACCGCCACCGACGAGGCGCTGGCCCGGGCCGTGCGCTGGGGGGCCCGCTGGGTGCTCGCGGCGCCGTGCTGCCACCACGACATCGCAGCCCAGCTGCGCCGCTCCGCCGGGCCGGGGCCGTTCGGGGCGCTGACCCGCCACGGCATCCTGCGGGAACGCTTCGCCGACACCCTCACCGACGCGTTGCGCGCGGCGCAACTGCGGTTGCGCGGCTACCGGGTGGACGTGGTGGAGTTCGTGGACTCGGCGCACACGCCGCGCAACCTGCTGCTCCGGGCCCGCCGCACCGGCGCGCCGCCCACGGCCGAGCAGCGGGCGGAGTACGCGGCGCTGGCGGCCGGCTGGCAGGTCGTCCCGGCGCTGGCCCGGCTGCTGGACGGGGCCGGCGCGGGCGACGTCACGGCACCGCCAGGCTGAACTCCGCCGTGTGCACCACCCCGGCGACGCGGAAGTCGAAGAACATCCGATACCGCCCCGGCCCCGGCGCGGCCAGCCAGAATTTCACGGCGGCCCCGGCCAGCCGCTCCTCGGGGTGCACGTGCACGTAGCCGAGGTCGCCCTCGCGCAGGACCACCAGGTGCCCGTACGCGCCGAGGTACGGCTCCACGGCCGCCGCCGCGCCGCTCTTCTTGACCCGGAACAGCAGCGGCTGGGCGGCGCCCACCCGCGCCGTCCCCTCGTACTCGACCGTGTAGCCGGCGACGGTGGCGCTGGTCGCGGGCGCCGGCAGGGCGCGGGGGCGGTAGTCGCCCGCCGCCGTCAGGTCCAGGCCCAGCGTCAGCGCGGTGCGGCGGTCGCCGGGCCCACGGACGGTGAAGTCGGCGTACGCCCGCCACGCGCCCGGCTGCGGCAGGGTCACCGGCACCGACCAGGTGCCGTCCGCCGACATCTCCGGATGCAGGTGCTGGTAGCCGGTCATGTCGCGGCGGACGACGATGAGGTGCATCGGCTTGTCGTGGACGACGTCGAACGCGGTGACCGGCATCCCGTCCGGCCCGTGCACCCGCAGCTTGAGCGACTCCGGGCGGCCGGCGGTGAGCGCCGTGCGCTCGACCACCAGCCGGTGGCCCTGGGCGCTGACGGCGAGCCCGCCCACGCCCTCCGCGGCCGGGGCGGTGGCCGGCCCGCCCCCGTGCTCGTGCCCGTCGGAGTCGTCGTGCGCGGTC
>DASQDS010000257.1:0-4729 GCA_035634075.1 Pilimelia sp.
CCGGGGTCGGCCCGAGCGCCTGGTCCGGCCCGGCAGCCGGGGCGGACGGCTCGGCGGCCCGGGATGACGACTCGGCGGCCCGGGATGACGACTCGGCCCCGGCCCGGCGGGCGCGGCGCAGGGCGCGGACGGCCAGCACCACCGCGGCGACCCAGGCGAGCACCGCGGCCAGGTAGACCGGGGCCGCGAGCGCCGCGTCCACCTCGAAGGCGCGCATGACGGTGCGGGCGTTGGTGACGACGATCAGGCCCCCGACGGCCGCGCCGAGCAACTGGGCGGGCACGAACCGGACGAGCCAGGCGGCGATCGGCGCGGCGATGAGCCCACCGATGAGCAGCGCCGCGACCGTGGGCAGCACGAAACCCTCGCTGCCGAGCCCGATCAGGAAGCCGGCACTGGCCGCCCCGGCGACCAGGAACTCCGCGGCGTCCACCGAGCCGATCACCTTGCGCGGCTCCATCCGCCCGGAGACCAGCAGCGACGGCGTGGCCACCGGGCCCCAGCCGCCGCCGCCGGTGGCGTCCACGAACCCGGCGACCAGGCCGAGCGGGCCCAGGAACCGGGCGCGCAGCGGACCCGCCGCCTTGCGCGGGCCCAGCGGGCGGGAGAACCGGAGCAGGAGGTAGCAGCCGAGCAGCAGCAGGATGCCGGCCATCCACGGCGCGGCCGCCTTGGTGGAGATCGAACTGAGGAAGGTCGCACCGGCGAAGGCGCCGACCGCACCGGGGAGCGCGATGCGCCGGACCACCCGCCAGTCGACGTTGCCGAAGCGCCAGTGCGCGACGCCGGCGGCCAGCGTGGTGCCGATCTCGGCCAGGTGCACCGACGCCGAGGCCGACGCGGGGGTCAGGCCGGCGACCAGCAGCAAGGTCGATGACGTGACCCCGTACGCCATGCCGAGTGCCCCGTCCACGAGCTGGGCGACCAGCCCCACCAGGCCCAGGATCACCAGCTTTCGCATGCCCACCCCATCGGCTTCACTGTGCCTATCGGCTTAAGTTTTCCTATCGATTTAGTGGACAATGCCAGCCGGCGCGCCCCCGCGTCAACGGCAGTCCGATCACTGAGACACCCGCGGCCGGGCCGTGCCCCGTTCGCGAAAATCAGCCGCCGACGCGGCGGAGCAGGCCTTCCTGCACGGCCGTGGCCAGGTGTCGACCGTCCCGGCTGAAGATCCGCCCGGCGGCGAGACCGCGCGCGCCGGACGCCGACGGGCTGCCGGAGTCGTAGAGGAACCACTCGTCCGCCCGCATCCGGCGGTGGAACCACACCGCGTGGTCCAGGCTCGCGCCGACGACCCCGCCGGGGCCCCACACCTCGCCGTGCACCGACAGCACCGAGTCGAGCAGCGTCAGGTCCGAGGCGTACGTCAGCGCGCAGGCGTGCAGCAGCGGGTCGTCCGGCAGCGTGCCGTCGATGCGCATCCACACCCGCTGGGACGGCTCGGCGGGCCGGTCCCCCGGCGCCACCCAGCCGGGCTCCCCCACGTAGCGCACGTCGATCGGCCGGGGGATGAGGGACCAGATGCCGAGGCGGTCGGGGTAGCGCGCGAGGCGCTCGGCCATCGTCGGCACCTCGTCCGGCGGCGGTACGTCCGCCGGGGCCGCGGCGTGGTGGTCCAGGCCCTCCTCGTCGCGGTGGAAGGAGGCCGACATGAAGAAGATCGCGCGGTCGTGCTGGAGCGCCACCGACCGGCGCACCGAGAACGACCGCCCGTCGCGGATCTTTTCCACCCTGTACTCGATCGGCTCCACCGGGTCGCCGGGGCGCACGAAGTACCCGTGCAGCGAGTGCACGTGCCGGCTGGGGTCCACGGTGCGGCCGGCGGCCACCAGCGCCTGGCCGGCCACCTGCCCTCCGTACACCCGCTGCGGGCCCACCGGCGGGCTCATCCCCCGGAAGACCGTCTCGCCGAGCTGGTCCAGATCGAGCACGTCGAGGAGTTGGTCGACGGCCCGCTGGCCGACGACCGGACCGCCGGCCGTCACCCGCGCGCCCGGGCGGCCGTCACGGGCCCGTCCGCACCGCCGACGCCGCCACCAGCGAACCCATCTGGTGCACCCGGAGCGTGTTGCTGGCGCCGGGCGTGCCGGGCGGGCTGCCGGCCACGACGACCACGTAGTCGCCCGGGCCGACCCGGCCGAGGCCGAGCAGCGCCTGGTCGACCTGGCGGAACATGTCGTCGGTGTGCTGCACGAACGGCGCCAGGAAGGTCTCCACCCCCCAGGAGAGGGCGAGCTGGTCGCGCACCTCGGGCACGGGGGTGAACGCCAGCAGCGGCAGCTCGCAGTGCAGCCGGGCGAGGCGCCGGACGGTGTCGCCGGTCTGCGAGAACGCCACGAGCGCCTTCGCGCCGATGGCCCGGGCGATCGACGACGCCGCGACGGTCAGGGCGCCGCCGTGCGTGCGCGGGTCGTGCTGCAGGCGCGGCACGGGGATCGAGCCGGCCTCGGTGGTGGTGATGATCCGCGCCATCGTGCTGACGGTGAGGACCGGGTACTTCCCGACGCTGGTCTCGCCGGACAGCATCACGGCGTCCGTGCCGTCCAGGACCGCGTTCGCCACGTCCGACGCCTCGGCCCGGGTGGGCCGGGAATTCTCGATCATGGAGTCGAGCATCTGGGTCGCCACGATGACCGGCTTGGCCAGCTCGCGGCAGAGCTGGACGGCGCGCTTCTGCACGAGCGGCACCTGGTCCAGCGGCAGCTCCACGCCGAGGTCGCCACGGGCGACCATCACGCCGTCGAAGGCGTGCACGATGGCCTCCAGCTCGGTGACCGCCTCCGGCTTCTCGATCTTGGCGAGCACGGGCCGGCGCTGGCCCTCCTCGTCCATGATCGCGTGCACGAGCTTGATGTCCGCCGGCGAGCGAACGAACGACAGCGCCACCAGATCGACGCCCAGCTGCAGCGCGAACCGCAGGTCCTCCGTGTCCTTGTCGGACATCGCGGGGACGCTTACCGCCACGTTGGGCAGCGAGACCCCCTTGTGGTTGGAGACCGGGCCGCCCTCGATCACCAGCACCCGGATGTCGGGCCCGCTGACCTCGCTCACCTCGACGGCGACCTTGCCGTCGTCGATGAGCAGGCGGTCGCCGACCTTGACCTCCCCCGGGAGCTTGTCGTAGGTGCAGGAGACCCGCTCCTTCGAGCCCACGACGTCCTCGCTGGTGATCACCACCGAGTCGCCCGTCCGCCATTCGACCTGGCCCTCGGCGAACTTGCCCAGCCGGATCTTCGGCCCCTGGAGGTCGGCGAGGATGCCGACGGCCCGGCCGGTGGCCTTCGCCGCCTGCCGCACGAGGTGGTAGACCGCCTCGTGGTCGGCGTGGCTGCCGTGGCTGAAGTTGAGGCGGGCGACGTCCATCCCGGCGTCGACCAACCCGCGGAGGCGCTCCGGCGACGCGGTGGCCGGGCCGATGGTGCAGACGATTTTCGCGCGGCGTGTCACACCCATCAGGCTAGTCTCTCCCCCTGGCCGGCCCGCCGGCCGGTCCCGTCAGACGTCGTCGAACAGCTTGCTGAACAGCGCGCCGCAGACAGGTGACCAGGGCATGTCGCGGGTCAGGATGTCGCGGTGGCACGCACGTCAACGCGGGCGCCAGCGACCGCGCGGCCAGCTTAGCGGGTACGGCGGCGCGGGTCAGCTCGTCCGGCGGCGATCGTGGTGGTCCAGCAGCCGGGCCAGCAGCCCGACCAACTGGTCGCGCTCCGCGGCGGCTAGCGGAGCGAGCAGTTCCTCCTGCACGTCGGCGAGCCGGCCGTCCAGCCGCCCGAGGTCCGCCTCGCCGGCGGCGGTGATGACCACCGCGTTGCGGCGCCGGTCGGCCGGGTCCGGCCGGCGCGCGACGAGCCCAGCGGCGGCCAGCTCGTTGAGCGCCGCGACGACGTCGCTGCGGTCGATCCCGCACCGGCGGCCGAGGTCGGCCTGGCTGGCCGGGCCGAACTCGGCCAGCGCCGCCAGCAACCGGTAGTGGTAGCCGCGCCTCCCGGCCGCCGCGAAGGCCTCGCTGACCAGCCGGTGGACGTCGGCCGCGACCTGGGTCAACAACCAGCTGGGCTGCTGTCGCAGCCGGGCCGGCGCGGCGGCCCGCGCGGTCGAATCCATGGCGAGAGTCTAGGTCCAACCGTTGACCCGACCACCGATCCGCCTTACGTTGGTACGACCAACGTTGGGCCTGCCAACGTTCTGCTCCGGAGGAGGACCCATGGACCACGACACCGTGCGGGAGTTGGCCGACCGCGTCGCGCTCGGCGAGCTGGTCGCCCGGCTGGGCCGCTGGCTGGACGACCGGGACTTCGACGCCGCCCCGGCGATCCTGACGGCGGACGCCGTGGCCGACACGCCCGGCGGCTCCGCGCGCGGGCGGGACCGGGTGGTGGCGCAGGCCCGCGCCAACCACCACGCCGGCGAGCGGACGCAGCACGTGTTCACCGACCTGCTGATCGACCTGGCCGGTGACCGGGCCGGCATCCGGGCCAACGCGGCGCTCGCGTTCGCCCCGCCGGACGGGCCGGCCGACCGGTTCATGGGCACCCGCTACCGCTTCGACGCGACGCGGACGCCCGACGGGTGGCGCCTGGCCCGGATAGCCGTCGACCCCGTCTGGCGGGCCGGCGCCTGGCCCACCACCCCGCCCGCCCCGGCGGCGGCACCCGCTTCGGCTAGATGACACCCCACCCGAGGCGCTGACCGGGACGGAGGATGATCGTGAACGATTGGTGGGGCC
>DASQDS010000258.1:0-11528 GCA_035634075.1 Pilimelia sp.
CGACCTGCGCACCCGCCTCACCCACACCACCCCCAACGGCCTCCCCCTCCCCATCCCCACCGCCGCCTGAGGCCACCCACCGCACGATCAAGGGATCGGTACCAACACCAACAGCGTGTTGCGACACCGATCCCTTGATCACGCAAGGCAACCGTGCGCATCACCGCGCACCCACCCGAGAAAGAACCGCCGGGAAATTCCGGCGGGTTCCCTTAAGACCACCCGCTCTACACCGATAGGACGGGTGACCGGCTACGGAAGGCCGGTTATAGGACCCGACGTCAAGGAGGAAGATTCACATGGGTCTCCGCATTAATCAGAACATCGCTGCTCAGAACGCCTACCGGAACCTGTCCGTCACCGACGGCCAGATGTCCAAGTCGCTCGAGAAGCTGTCGTCGGGTTTCCGGATCAACCGGGCGGCCGACGACGCCGCGGGTCTCGCCATCAGCGAGGGCCTGCGGAGCCAGGTCGGTGGCCTCAAGGTCGCCGTCCGCAACGCCCAGGACGGCGTCAGCGTCGTCCAGACCGCTGAAGGTGCGCTCACCGAGACGCACTCGATCCTTCAGCGTATGCGTGACCTTGCTGTGCAGTCCGGTAACGACAGCAACGACAGCAACTCCCGCGCGGCCATCAACTCCGAAGCCACGGCGTTGAAGGACGAGCTGGACCGGATCGCCAACAAGACCACGTACAACAACATCAACCTGCTCAACGGCGGTTTCACGAACCAGAAGTTCCAGGTTGGCTACGCCGCGAACGACACGATCAACGTCAGCATCGCGGGCGGTGGCACCGCCGCGTCGAACCAGTTCACGAGCAGCTTGATCACCACTGCCGGCACCATGACGTTCGCGCAGGCTGCGGACACCACTGGTGGCGTGCAGGTGGCGGCGGTCAGCGTGACCACCGCTTCGCTCGGCACCACGTCGAGCGTCAAGGCCACGGTTGACGCCCTCAACGGGGACATCAACTTCTCCACGGCCTTCAACGCCTCGATCGACCAGACCACCGGTCAACTCAAGGTGACGTCGAAGACCGGCAACGAGAACGCCGTCACGGTCACCCAGACCGCTGTCGGCCCGACCGCCGGCGCTGGTACCGCCGCGGCCGGCTCCGGTGGTGGCTTCTCCACCGCCGACCTCGGCCTCAGCGGTGTGAACATGTCCAGCCAGGCCGGCGCCACCACGGCGCTGACCGCGCTCGACTCCGCCATCAAGACGGTGTCGACGTCGCGGGCGAACCTGGGTGCACTGCAGAACCGGTTCGAGCACACCATCAACAACCTCAACGTCGCGGTCGAGAACCTGTCCGCGTCCGAGAGCCGCATCCGCGACACCGACATGGCGCAGGAGATGATGTCCTTCACTCGGGCGCAGATCCTGTCCCAGGCCGGCACCGCGATGCTGGCGCAGGCGAACCAGGCGCCCCAGGGCGTGCTGTCCCTGCTCCGCTGATAACGCTGCTCGGCACAACCGAAGCTGCACAACTGAAAAGCTCACAAAACTTCATAGACAACCGAATAGACGGGCGGTCGGCGACATCGCCGACCGCCCGTCCGCATACGGCGCCGAAACCAGGCGGACCAGGCGAACACCGCCCCACCCCAAGAAGGAAGTCCCACGATGGCGATGAGCCTCGACGGCATGATCAGCGGCATGGGCACCACGGACATGATTTCCCAGCTCATGCAGCTCGAAGCCCTGCCGCAGACGGCCCTCAAGAACAAGGTCACCGTCCAGAACAAGGCGGTCTCGGCGTTCCAGAGCCTGAACACCCGGGTGAACAGCATGCTGACCGCCACCCGGGCGCTCGGCACCGCCGACGCCTGGGGCGCGATGAAGGCCACCGCCACCTCCGACGCGGTCGCGGTGAGCGCCCGCCCGGGCGCCACCACCGGCGCGATGTCGTTCAAGGTCACGGAGCTGGCCGCAGCGCACACCGTGACGTTCACCGGCAAGACCGTCGGCTCGCTGACCGACGCCGCCGGCTCGCCCGTGCTGTCCGGCACCACGATCGACGTGCTGCTGGCTGACGGGACGACGACCACTGTCACCCCGGCCGACCGGTCGCTGCAGGCGGTGGCCAAGACGATCAACGAGACCGCGAACGGCGCGTACAAGGCGTCCGCCGTGCAGGTCTCGCCCGGCCAGTACACGCTGCAGCTCACCTCGACGGCCACCGGCAACGGGAACAAGTTCTTCGACGCCACCAAGCCGGTGGTGCCGGGCGACCCGCACGGCACCTACGTGCCCGCGGGCCTGGACCTCAACGCCGGTGCGGTGACCCGGGTCGGGAGCGACGCCGCCCTGACCGTCGGCGACGTCCCGGCGACGCAGTACCAGATCACCTCGTCGACGAACACGTTCACCGACCTGCTGCCGGGCATCACGGTCACCGTGTCGAAGAAGGACCCCGCCGCCACGGTCACCGTCAACGTCGTGGAGGACAAGGACAGCATCGCCAGCAAGGTGCAGGCGCTGGTCGACACCGCCAACGTGGTCCTGCAGGAGGTCACCTCGCAGAGCCGGCCCAAGAACGGCCCCGTGCCGGCCGGGCCGCTGGTGGGCGACTCCGCACTGCGCAACCTCAGCCAGAGCATCCTGGGCGTGGTCGCCAGCGGCGCCGACGGCCTGGGCAGCCTCAGCCAGGTGGGCGTCACGCTGGGCAAGACCGGCGAGCTCTCCTTCAACAAGCAGAAGTTCCTGGACGCGCTGGCCGCCGACCCGGTGAAGACCCGCGCCTTCTTCGACTCGTACGCCGACGTGCCGCACGCCAAGGCGAAGGCGGACACCTTCGAGCCGGGCTGGGACGTCCCCAAGGGGCTGTCCCGCAAGCTGGAGGCCCTCGCCGCCACGATGAGCGAGGGCGTCATCCTGCCCACCGACTCGCCCGAAAAGACCAAGGAAGGCCTGTTGACCGCCCTGATCAACCGGCGTACCGACTCGATCAAGGGGCTCAACGACCAGGTGGCCTCCTGGGACCGGCGGCTCGAGGTGCGCAAGAGCGCCCTCCAGCGTCAGTTCTCCGGCCTCGAGGTCGCCCTCGGCAAGATGAAGTCCCAGTCCAGCTGGCTCGCCGGCCAACTCGCCGGCCTCCCCTCCGCCGCCTGAGAAGCCTGACCCCCGATTCAGAAAAGAGCAGCCATGACCACAACGGCCCCGGCCATGCGCGAGCGCTACCTCGCCGACTCCGTTGCGACGGCGTCGCCCGCGAAGCTGCTCGTGATGCTGTACGACCGTCTCGTCCTCGACCTCAGCCGGGGGGAGCAGGCCCTGCTCGGCGACGACCGGGCGGGCGCCTCCAGCCAGTTGCAGCACGCCCAGGAGATCGTCCTCGAGCTGCGCACCTCGCTGAACACGGACGCCTGGGACGGCGCGGCCGGTCTCGCCCAGATCTACACGTTCGTGCTCACCGAGCTGGTCAACGCGAACATCCGCGGCGACGCGACCAAGGTCGCCGCCTGCCGGGGGCTGGTCGAGCCGCTGCGCGACGCGTGGCGTGAAGCCGCCCTGGCGACTGCCGGCATCGCGGGCTAAGAGCCATGGCCGACCAGCAGAGTCCCCGCTGGCGGGACGCCTGGGTCGACGCCCTCAACGCGCTCGAGGCCGACGTCGAGGCCGTCGAGGCGATGATCGAGCATGAGCACCGCCGACGGGACCTGCCGGCGGCCACGCCATGGGCGCCGCCGGCCGGGCTGGGCTCGCTCCCGCAGGAGCTGCGCCCGCGCGCGGACGCCATCCTGACCCGACAGCTCGAGGCCGCGCAGGCGCTGGCGACCGCGATGACCGCCAACCGCCGGCAGGCGGCCTTCGCCGCCCGCATCGAGGCCGGCGGCGACGCCGGCCGGGCGACCCCCTCGTACATCGACTGCGCGATGTGAACGCCTGAGACCCGTGATACCCCTGAGGCAGCCTGCCGCCTCAGGGGTATCGGTGTGTGCGGAGCCGGCCACGGCTGATGGCCGACCGCAGCAACCGAGCAGCAACCTGCCGGAGTATCGGTCGGCACCCGGGCCTGGCGATTCTTAAGTTCGAGCACGGATCGCTCCACACCCCGCCACGGACGGCGAACCGTAGAGTCACCTCCTGAAGGAGCTGCACCTCGTGTTCGACGACGTCTCCTCGGCGAGCCTGCGCATCGCGCTGGACGGCCTGGCCATGCGCCAGCGCGTCATCGCCAACAACATCTCCAACGTCGAGACGCCGAACTTCCGCGCCGGCAAGGTGCAATTCGAGGCGGCGTTGGACTCCGCCATCGCCGCAGGCCGCTCGCCCAGCCGGGTCTCGCCCAGCGAGTCCGAGTCGCTGGAGCCGACCCGCCTCAACGGCAACAACGTCAACCTGGACCAGGAGACGCTGTCGAACGTCGACACGAACCTGCGCTACCAGCTGATCCTGCGGGCCCTGGACGGCAAGTACGCCGGCCTCCGCACCGTCATCAAGGGGCAGTGACATGTCGCTCTTCGACTCCATCGGCATCGCCGGGACGGGCGCGACGGTCTACCGCAAGTGGCTCGACACCGTCTCGGACAACATCGCCAACATGAACAACGCCAGCCCCACCAGCGGTGACGCGTTCCGCGAGCGGTTCCTCATCGCGCAGCCGGCGTCCGACGGGCGCGGCGTGCAGGTCGGCGGCTCCGTCCTCGGCGACGGCGCGGGCCGCATGGTGCACGAGCCCAACCACCCACTCGCTGACGAGCAGGGCTACGTCCGCTACCCGGACATCGACCTGTCCGAGCAGATGGGTCAACTGATCATGGCGCAGCGCGGCTACCAGGCCAACCTGACCGTCGTCGACCGCGCCAAGACGGCGTACGAAGCCGCACTCCAGCTCGGGAGGAACTCGTGACCGCACCCATCGGCCCCATCGGCCCCATCGGCGCCTCGATGGGCGCCCCGGCCATCGTCCCGGCCACGGAGAACGTCAACGGCCCCCAGAGCGTCACGGCCGGCGGCGAGGACTTCGCCGCGAAGCTCTCCGAGGGCCTCAAGTACGTCGAGGGCATGCAGGAGCGGACGAACGACCTGTCGGTCAAGGCGGCCACCGGCTCGCTGACCGACGCTCACGACTACATGATCGCGAGCGCCGAGTCCGGAATCGCCACCTCCCTGACCGTTGCCGTGCGGAACAAGGCCGTTGAGGCGTTCCAAGAGATCATGAGGATGCAGGCCTGATGGGGGATCGCCTTCCGGAGCCGCTGCGCCGCGTCGGTGCCACGTTCGGCTCGTTCACCGCCGGCCAGAAGGCCGTGACGCTGCTGGGTATCGTCGTGCTCGCCGTCGGCGGGTTCTTCTTCGCCACCTGGGCGTCCAAGCCGGCGTACGCGCCGCTGTTCAGCAACCTGGCCGGCACCGACGCCAGCGCCATCGTGGAGAAGCTGAACGCCAGCGGCACGCCGTACGAGCTGGCCGACGGCGGCGGGACCGTGCTGGTGCCCAAGGACCAGGTCTACGACGTCCGGCTGCAGATGAGCGGCGAGGGCCTGCCCGCGCAGGACGACACCGGCTACGCGCTGCTGGACAAGCAAGGAATCACCACGAGTGACTTCATGCAACATGTCGGCTACCAGCGCGCCATGGAGGGCGAGCTGGCCAAGACGATCAAGTCGATCGAGGGCGTCAAGGCCGCCACGGTGCACCTCGTCATCCCGCAGAAGGACATCTTCAGCGACGACGAGAAGCACCCCACCGCGTCGGTGCTCGTCGCCTCGCAGGCCGGCAAGGAGCTGGACAACGAGCAGGTGCAGGCCATCGTGCACCTGGTCGCGTCCAGCGTCGAGGGCCTGGACCCCAAGCAGGTGACGGTGGCCGGCGCGGACGGCACGGTCCTGTCCACCGGTGACGGCAAGGGGATGGCCGGCGGGATCGGCGGCGACGTGCGCTCCCAGCAGACCGAGCAGTTCCAGTCGCGGCTGAACAACGCTGTGCAACGCATGCTGGAGAGCGTCCTCGGCCCCGGAAAGGCCGTCGTGAACACCACCGCCGACCTGGACTTCGACGAGACCGAGACCAAGACGCAGCGGTACGACGCCAAGCCGGGCGTCCCGCCGCTGCAGGAGAACAACACCCGGGAGACGTACACCGGCACCGGCGGCGGCAACGGCGGCGTGCTCGGCCCGGACAACATCCAGGTGCCCAACGGCGCGGCCGCCGGCGGCAACGGGCAGTACGAGTCCACCGCTGAGCAGCGCACCAACGCGGTGGACCTGATCACCGAGACCCGCAAGTCGGCGCCGGGCGGCGTCCGCAAGCTGAACGTCGCCGTGCTGCTCGACGGCACCACCGCCCAGGGCATCGACCAGGCGGCGGTACAGCAGATGGTGGCGGCGGCGGTCGGCCTGGACGCCGCTCGCGGCGACACGATCGCCGTGACCGCCCTGCCCTTCGACGACGCGGCCACCAAGGCGGCGCAGGACGCGCTGGCCGCGGCCGGCGAGGCGGAGGAGAAGGAGCAGCTCTACTCGATGGCCAAGACCGGCGCGATGGCGCTGGCCGTGCTGATCCTGATGCTGCTGGCGTGGCGGGCGAGCCGCAAGTCCAAGCGTGCCCGGCTCACCGAGGAGGAGCTCGCCCAACTCGCCGAGATGCAGGCCGCCTTGGATCGCAGCCGCCTGCAGGAGTTGGCTGCCGCCGAGGAGCAGCTCGCCCTGGAGGGCACTCCGGACGTCGAGGCCGACGCCCGGGTGGAGCGCCAGCGGGAGATCTCCGAGATGGTCAACAACCAGCCCGAAGAGGTCGCCCAGTTGCTCCGCGGCTGGCTCGCCGACCGCCGTTCCTGACCCGACCCACCCGCGAGGAGGTGAAGACGAATGCTGACCACCGACACGAGCATGACGGGCATCCGTAAGGCCGCCGTCATGGTGCTGCAGATGAGCAAGGAGGATTCCGCCAAAATCCTCGGCCAGCTCCGTGACAGCGAGGTCGAGGAGCTGATGAGCGAAATCGCCCGGCTCGGCGCCGTGGAGACGGAGGCCGCGGACGAGGTGCTCGATGAGTTTCACATGCTGGCTACCACCCAGCGCATCGCCGCACAGGGCGGGCTCGGCTACGCCCGGGACCTCCTCGAGGCCTCGATGGGCGCCGAAAAGGCCCAGGCAATACTGGACCGCCTCTCGGCCGCGGTGACCGACATGCCGTTCAAGTTCATCAACCGGGCGGACCCGCGCCAGGTGCTGTCGTTCATCCAGCACGAACACCCGCAGACGATCGCACTCGTCCTCGCCCACGCCAGCGCGGTGATCGCGTCGCAGATCCTCTCCGGGCTCTCGCCGGACCTGCAGGCCGACGTGGCGCACCGGATCGCGGTCATGGACCGCACCTCCCCGGAGATCATCCGGCAGGTGGAAACGGCCCTGGAGCGCAAGATCTCCTCGGTGCTCCAGCCCACCGAGCTGTCCACCGTCGGCGGCGTCCAACCGCTGGTCGACATCATCAACCGCGCCGACCGGGGCACCGAGCGGCTCATCCTGGAGGGCCTCGAGGCGCGCAGCCCCGAGATCGCCGCGGAGATCCGGCGCCGGATGTTCATGTTCGAGGATGTCGTCAACATCGAGGACCGGGCAGTGCAGCTGGTGCTGCGCCAGGTCGAGATGCCGGACCTGGCGACCGCGCTGAAGGGCGTGGCTGACGGCGTACGCGACAAGGTCGTCCGCAACCTCTCCGAGCGGGCTCGGGAGAACCTCGTCGAGGAGATCGACCTGCTCGGCCCGGTGCGGCTGCGCATGGTCGAGGAGGCCCAGACCAAGATCGTCCAGGTCATCCGGTCGCTCGAGGAGTCCGGCCAGGTCGAGATCCAGCGGGGCGGTGAGGACGATGAGTTCGTCGCCTGAGTCTCCCGTGCTGCGCGGGACGGGCGCCAGCGGCATCGCCGCCGCCCGGTTCGACGTGGACCTGCGCACGGCCGTGCCGGCCCCGCCGGCCGTCGTGCAGCAGGCCCGCGACGCAGCCCGCACGGCCGGCTACGCCGAGGGCTGGGCGCAGGGCCAGCGCGCCGCGCGCGTCGCGGCCGAGGCCGCCGCCGACCAGCGGGCCGCCGAGAACGCCGCCGTGGACGCCACCCGCGCCGCGCTGCTGCAGCGCGCCGGGGCCGCCGTGGCCGGTGCCGTCGCCGAGCTCGACGCCCGGCGCCTCGCCAGCGCCGTCGAGGTCACCGACGCGATCCTGGCCGCCGCGGTGGACGTGGCGGAGGCCGTCCTCTCCTACGAGCTGGCGACAGCACCCGACGCCCCGCTGGCGGCCGTCCGCCGCGCCATGGCCCCGGTGCCGGACACCGGCGAGGTGACCATCCGGCTGCACCCGGCGGACCACCAGGCGCTCGTCGGCGAGGGCGGTTCGACGTACGTCGTCGACCACGGCCGCCCCGTCACGCTGCGCGTGGACGCGGCGCTGAGCCCCGGCGACGCCGTGGCCGAATACGGCGTGACGACGGTCGACGCCACCATCGCCGGCGCGCTGGCCCGGATCCGGGAGGTTCTTTCCGCATGATCGCACAGGTTCCCGATCGCCTCGCCGCGCTGCGTCGCGCCGCCCGGCCGCTGGTCGCCGGCCGGGTCACCGGCGCGGTCGGCCTGCGGGTCAGCGTCGAGGGCGTCGACGCCCGGGTCGGCGATCTCGTGTCCATCGGCGGCGGCCCGGTGGCCGTCCTGGCCGAGGTGGCCGCGCTCGACGGCGCGCAGCTGAGCTGCCTGCCGCTGGGGCCGCTGACCGGCATCCGCGCCGGCAGCCCGGTCGTGGGCACCGGCGCACCGCTACGCGTACCGGTCGGCGACGCCCTGCGCGGGCGGGTGCTGGACGGGCTCGGCCGGCCGATGGACGGGCTCGGCCCGCTGACCGGGTGCGAGCACGTCAGCATCGACGCCGCGCCGCCCGGCGCGCTGGCCCGCCAGCGGATCACCGAGCCGATGGCGCTCGGCGTACGCACGCTGGACACGCTGGTGCCCTGCGGCCGCGGCCAGCGCATCGGCATCTTCGCCGGCTCCGGCGTTGGCAAGAGCACGCTGATGAGCATGATCACCCGCGGCACCGCCGCAGAGATCAACGTGATCGCCCTGGTCGGCGAGCGGGGCCGCGAGGTCCGCGAGTTCATCGAGAAGGACCTGGGCCCGGAGGGCCTGGCCCGCTCGGTCGTCGTCGTGGCGACCTCGGACCAGCCGCCGCTGGTGCGGCTGCGGTCGGGGTTCGTGGCCACCCGCATCGCGGAGTGGTTCCGCGACGACGGCCGCGACGTCCTGCTGATGATGGACAGCGTCACCCGGGCCGCGATGGCGCAGCGGGAGGTCGGCCTGTCGGTCGGCGAGCCGCCGGCCACCCGGGGCTACCCGCCGTCGGTGTTCGGCATGCTCGCCTCGCTGATGGAGCGCGCCGGCCCGGGCCCCACCGGCACGATCACCGGCCTCTACACCGTGCTGGTCGAGGGCGACGACCACAACGAGCCGATCGCCGACGCCGCCCGCTCGATCCTCGACGGCCACATCGTGCTGGACCGCAAGCTGGCCACCGCCGGCCACTTCCCCAGCATCGACGCCCTGGAGTCCATCTCCCGGCTCGCCGGGACGGTGACCACGCCGGAGCAGCGGGCCGACGCCACGACGCTGCGCCGCCTGATGGCCGCCCACCGCGAGGTGCGCGAGCTAGTCGAGATCGGCGCGTACGTCCCCGGCACCAACCCCGACGCCGACCGCGCGCACGCGCTGTGGCCCCAGATCGAGGCGTTCCTGCGCCAGGGCCTGGAGGAGCGCGGCTCTGCAGACCACGCGTGGGCTGCGCTGTCCGCGCTGCTCGCCGGCAACACCCTGGTCCCCCACGGAGGTAACTGATGATCCGCCGCTTTCGGCTGGCCGGCGTCCTGCGCGCCCGCCAGGCCCAGGAGGACGCCGTCAAGGCCGAGGTCGTGCTCGCCCGCGGCGCCGCCCGTACCGCCCGGTCGGAGGCCCGCGAACGTGCGGAGACCCTGCGCACCTCGGACGCCCCGCAGCGGGGGACCGCGCAGGCCATCGTGGCCTCGCTGGCCGCGCGGCAGGCGCTGGCGGCAGACCTGGCCGTCGCGCGCGCCGGCGTGGGCACCGCCGACATAAAGGTCGACGCCCGCCTGGCCGACCTCGCCGAGGCCGCCAAGCGCCGCCGGGTGGTGGAGAAGCTGGGCGAGCGGCACATCGCGCAGCTGCGCGCCAAGGACGCCGCGGTGGAGCAGCAGGCACTGGACGAGATCGCCGTGACGGCGGCTGCCCGCAAGGGGTTGGCGTGAGCGCGAGGAGTGAGCGAAGCGAGCCCCGCAGTCGCGAACGGAAGGTGATTCAGTGAGTGTTGCCGATCTGGTCTCGCGCGTGCAGCAGTTGCATGCGCAGTTCAACCCTGCCGTGGCCGCTGCCGCCGCGGCGGCGCCCGCCAACGCCGCTGCGACGCGGGCGACCGGCTCGGCGTTCGCGACCGAGCTGACCGCCGCCCGGACGACCGGCACTGCCGGCGCGACCGGTGCCGGCCGGAGCGGCGCCGGCGGCCAGGCAGTCGTGGACGCGGCCAAGAAGTACCTGGGCACGCCGTACGTCTTCGGCAGCAACAACCCGGCGAACGGGCTGGACTGCTCCGGGCTCGTGCAGCGCGCGTACAAGGATCTCGGTGTTTCGCTGCCGCGCGTGTCCCGCGACCAGGCCAAGGTCGGCACGGCCGTGCCCAACCTCGACGCGGCGCGCCCCGGCGACATCCTCGCCTTCAACCGGCCGGTCGACCACGTGGCCATCTACGTCGGCAACGGCAAGATGATCGCCGCGCCGAAGCCGGGCGACCAGGTCAAGATCCAGAGTGTGTACGAGACCCCGACGGCGATCCGGCGGGTCCTGCCCGATGCCTCGGTCGCCGCCACCGGGCCGGTCGTCCGCCCAGCCGGGCTGGCGTCCGCGGCCGGCCTGTCGGGCGTGCCCTACGGCGACCTGTTCACCGCCGCCGGCAACAAGCACGGCGTCTCGCCGAAGCTGCTCGCCGCGGTGGCGAAGGTCGAGTCGTCGTACGACCCGCGGGCGGTCAGCCCGGCCGGCGCGCGGGGCCTGATGCAGCTCATGCCGGGCACCGCGGCGGAGCTTGGCGTGAACCCGCTGAACCCGGCGCAGGCCGTGGACGGCGCGGCCCGCCTGCTTGCCAAGCACCTGAAGGACTTCGACTCCCTGCCGCTGGCCCTCGCGGCGTACAACGCGGGCCCCGGCGCTGTGCGCCGGCACGGGGGGATCCCACCGTTCGCCGAGACCCAGGCATACGTGCCGAAGGTCCGCAAGGCCATGGCCGCACTCGGATAGGAGACCTCAGCCGTATGACGACTGGAATGATCACAGGAACACCGTCGGCCCCCGCCCCGTCGACCCCGGCCCGCGCGGCCGGCAACGACGCGCGCGGCGGCCGGGACGCCGCCGGCTTCACATCCGTGCTGGCCTCGCTGACGGCCGATGCCGAGGCGGACCGGCCGGAATCGGCGGCCGAGCCGGCCGCCGAGGACGCCACCGGGCAGTCGGGCCGGCAGCCCGCCGAGCCGACGGC
>DASQDS010000259.1:0-2499 GCA_035634075.1 Pilimelia sp.
ACCCGGGCATCGACGGCGGTACCGGAGACGGGTTGGACGGCGACGGCGCCGACGTGGCCGCCCCCGCCGTCGCGGCGGTCGTATGCGGCGTCGGCGCCGCGGGCCCGCCGGCCCCGCAGCCGGTCAGCCCGAGACCGACCGCGACGGCGGCGGACAGGCACCAGGATCGGGTCCGCACCACACCTCCGACGCGGGCCAGGCCCGCGGTGCTCCGCCAGGCCGCGCTCACACCGCGCGCGGCGGGTCCGTCGACACGCCGGCACCGACGTTGTACGCCCACAGCCGCCAATCCGCCCCCGGGCGGCGGCGCAGCTCGGCCCAGTGGCAGTTGTGCAACGCACCGACCGACCGCAGCACCTGCGGCGGCCAACCGAGCAGCGCCCCGCAGCCCTGCCGGGCGGCGCCACCATGGCTGGCCACCACCACCGTCCCGCCCGGCGTCGACTCGGCGGCGTCCTGCAGCGCCGCACCCACGCGCTTGGCCAGGTCGTCCAACGTTTCGATCTCGCCACCCGGCGCCGGCTCGCCGGCCCTGTGCCGGGCGAGCTCGGCCGGGAAACGCTCGGCCACCTCGGTCATGGTCAGCCCCTGCCATTGGCCGAAGAAGCGCTCGCGGAGGCGTTCGTCGTGGCGTACCGGCAGACCGGTCAGCTCCGCCAGCGCGGCGGCCGTGTCGGCCGCGCGGCTCAGGTCGCTGCTGACGATCGCGTCGGGGCGGAGGGTTGCGAGGAGCGTCGCCGCGGCCGCCGCCTGCCCGCGGCCGGTGGCATTCAGCGGCGTGTCCGTCTGACCCTGGACCCGCTCGATGCGGTTCCAGTCCGTATTGCCGTGCCGCCAGACGATCAGCCGGGTGGGAGGGCTGAATTCAGCGTTCGCTCGCTCGCGCGGCGCTTCATGCGACGCCTTCCCTCCGCTTCGCTCCGGTCCAGGCGCCGCCGCGCCAGCTCGCTCACTCACTGGGCCTGGTGCAGCCGCGCCAGCTCGCTCGCTCACTGGTTCATGCGGCGTCGTCGGCGGCGCCGCGGCGGGCGTCCGCGTCTACCAGGTCGCGGTCTTCGAACTCGATGATCGGGCAGTCCTTCCACAGCCGGTCGAGCGCGTAGAACTCGCGCTCCTCGCTGTGCTGGATGTGGACCACCACGTCGACGTAGTCGAGCAGGACCCAACGGCCACCGCGCTCGCCCTCGCGCCGCACGGGCTTGGCCTTCTCCGGCAGCTCGAGCAGTCGCTCCTCGACCGCGTCGACGATCGCCTGGACCTGCCGCTCGTTGGGCGCGGACGCGAGCACGAACGCATCGGTGATGACGAGTTGGTCGCCGACGTCGATGATGACGATGTCCTGCGCCTTCTTGTCGGCCGCGGCCTGGGCGGCGCTCAGCGCCAGCTCGCGGGCGCGCTCGGATGCGGGCACCGGTCTCCTTCCGTTCGTGCTGCCGGGTGTGGCGGGCTCTCGCCGGGCCATGGTCCCCCGGTCTCGGGCCACTCAAGCCTCTCACATGCGCCGGGATGGCGGCATCGGACAAACGGGGCTAAACGGCGCGAAGCTACTGGTAGAGCCTACGCTTCGCGATGTACTGGACGACGCCGTCGGGCACCAGATACCAGACCGGCAGCCCGGCGGCCACCC
This sequence comes from Pilimelia sp., assembly GCA_035634075.1. Lineage (GTDB taxonomy): Bacteria > Actinomycetota > Actinomycetes > Mycobacteriales > Micromonosporaceae > DASQDS01. Next base: position 1,628 of record DASQDS010000259.1, read on the forward strand.
GCGCGCGACAGTCGGTGGACGAGATCGCCATCGCGGGCACCTGCACCAGGCTGACGGTGTCGGCGGGCAGATGCGCGTCGGTGAGGTGGAAGCCGGGCCGGGTCACCCCGATGAAGTGGGCCAGCGCGAACACCTGCTCGGTGTCCTTCCACGACAGGATCTTTTCCAGTGCATCCGCCCCGGTGATGAAGAACAACTGCGTCTTCGGACCGTACGTCGCCCGCAGGTCACGCAGCGTGTCGACGGTATAGGTCGGCCCGTTGCGCTCGATGTCCACCCGGCTGACCCCGAACCGCGGGTTCGACGCGGTGGCGATCACCGTCATCAGGTAGCGGTCCTCGGCGGGGCTGACGGCGGTCTCGCCCTTCTGCCACGGCTGCCCGGTGGGCACGAACACGACCTCGTCCAGCCCGAACCGGTCGGCCACCTCGCTGGCCGCGACCAGGTGGCCGTGATGGATCGGGTCGAATGTGCCGCCCATGATGCCGACGCGCCGGACGCCCGAATCCCACGCCACACCGTCACCCGCCACGGCGGCCATGGTATGCCGGCCGGCCGGCGGGCGGGCCGCGATCTTCGCCACGCCCGCCCGACCCGGCCCCGCCCTCGGCTCAGAACCGGGCCCGGGCGGCCAGCGCCCGGCCCAGTTCGTCGTCGGCGTCGGTGACCGCCCGCCGGAGGCCGGGCGACAGGTCGGGCTGTGCCAGCAGCCGCGCGGCGGCCTCCCGGGTCGCCGGCGCCACGGCGACGTGCGGGAACGCCAGCCGGGCCACCCGTTCCGCGACCCTGGGCGGCCGCCGCGCCGAGGCGGCCGGCGTCTCCGCGAAATACCGCGGCTCGGACGGCGCCGTCAGCTCAGCCTGCTCCGCCTG
>DASQDS010000260.1:0-3050 GCA_035634075.1 Pilimelia sp.
GACGTGGAGTGCAAGCGGGGCACCTCGCTGTGGCTCGCGGCCGACGACGCCGGGGTCACGCTGCAGGCCCGCGCCGAGGACACCCAGGTGTTCCTGGCGAGCGACGGGCTGGGCTGACGCGGGTCCGCGCCCTTCCCGTCGCCCGCGCCGCCGCCCGCGCTGACCTCGCGGCCCGGGCCGAGGTGCCAGCCGGTGCGTCGAGGTGCGCAGAGCCTGCGACGTGCTCGGCCCCGCGCCCGAGCGGTACGTCAGCGCGGTTCGGGCGGCGGCGGTTTCAAGGAACGGTCGCAACACCCTGTCTGATCTGGGGTGATGTTGGTGGCTGGTCCTCCGCGGGTGTCGCGTGAGCGGGTACGGGCGTTCTGGCGGGCACGATTGGCAGGTGTGTGTCATGCCGAGGCGGTCGCGCTGGTCGGTGCGTCGGAGTCCGCGGGCCGGCACTGGGTCGCCGAGTCTGGCGGGATGATCCCTGATGATCTCGACGGTGACCGGCGCACCGGCCGGTACCTGTGCGAAGCCGAGCGCGACGAGATCACCGCGGGCTGGGCCGCGGGGCTGGAGAAGGCTGAGATCGCCCGCCGGTTGGGTCGGCACCCGTCCACGATCGGGCGGGAGTTGAAGCGCAACCAGACTGTGCGCCGCCCGGTGCCGGAGCCGCGCGAGGACGGGCAGCCGCACCGGTTGGGGCGTGTGCCGGGGGCGAAGGCGGCCGGGATCGCGCCGGTGCACGCCCGGTTGCGGTACCGGACCGGGGTCGCCCAGGCCAAGGCCGACGAACGCGCGCGGCGCCCGAAACCCCGCAAGCTCGCCGAGTGCCCGGAGTTGCTGGCCGAGGTGAAGGCCGGGCTGCAAGCGCGGTGGAGCCCGCAACAAATCTCCCGGACACTGGCGCGGACCTACCCCGACCGGGCGGAGATGCAGGTGTCCCACGAGACGATCTACCAGGAACTCTACGTCCAGGGCCGGGGTGAGCTGCGCCGGGAACTGACCCGTTGTCTGCGCACCGGGCGGGCATTGCGCCGCCCGCGACGGATGCCCGATCAGCGTGGGCAGCGCCGCATCACCGACATGGTGATGATCTCCGAGCGGCCCGCGGAGGTCGCCGACCGGGCCGTGCCCGGGCACTGGGAAGGCGACCTGATCATCGGGAAGGACGGCGGGTCGGCGATCGGGACCCTGGTCGAGCGGACGACCCGGTTCACCATGCTGCTGCACCTGGGCCGAGGCCGGCACGGAGCTGAACAGGTCCGGGACGCCATGATCACCACGATGCGGGGGCTGCCCACCGCGGTGCGCCGTTCGGTGACCTGGGATCAGGGCATCGAACTGGCCCGCCACGCCGAGATCACCTTCGCGCTGGACATGCCGATCTTCTTCTGTGACCCGCACAGCCCTTGGCAGCGGGGATCCAACGAGAACACCAACGGGTTGCTGCGTCAGTACTTCCCCAAGGGCACCGATCTGTCCGGGCACTCCGCCGAGCACCTGGTCGCGGTTGCCGCCGAGCTCAACGCCCGACCCCGGGAGACCCTGAGCTGGGACAGCCCTGCCGAGACCCTCGCCCGGCTACTGTCGGTCCCGATAACCACTGGCGGTGTTGCGACCACTCCTTGAAGCCAAGGGCGCCGCACAGCAGTGGCGTCCCGTTCGAGCGGGCCGCCGCTCGAGCTGCTGCGGTCCGTGCGGGAGTCGTCCGTCGTGGCGGGATCGGGCGGCGCGTCCTGAGGATCGGTGAGCTGCGGCTCCACCCGCTAGGGTTCGCCGCGGATCAGCGGGCAGGGCGAGGGGAGTGCGACGCAGTGTCAGCAAGTGGTGGAACCCGAGCGATCATGGCGGCGCTGGTCGCCAACGCCGGCATCGCCGTGGCCAAGTTCATCGGTTATCTGATCACCGGCTCCTCGTCGATGCTGGCCGAGTCGGTGCACTCGGTGGCCGACACGTCCAACCAGGGCCTGCTGCTGCTCGGTGGGCGGCGGGCCAAGCGGGCCGCCACCTCCGAGCACCCCTTCGGCTACGGCCGGGACCGGTACTTCTACTCCTTCGTCGTGGCCCTGCTGCTGTTCTCGCTCGGCTCGGTGTTCGCCCTGTACGAGGGCATCCACAAGCTGGAGAGCCACGAGCCGCTGACCTCCCCGCTGGTGGCGGTGGGGATCCTGGTGGTCGCCATCGCGCTCGAGACGTACTCGTTCCGCACCGCCATCGTGGAGTCCCGACCGCTCAAGGGCTCCGGCACGTGGTGGCAGTTCATCCGCCAGTCCAAGGTGCCCGAGCTGCCGGTGGTGCTGCTGGAGGACCTCGGCGCGCTCGTCGGGCTCGTGCTCGCGCTGCTGGGCGTCGGGCTCAGCTGGGTCACCGGCAACACCGTCTTCGACGCCATGGGCACGATCGCGATCGGCATCCTGCTGGGGATCATCGCGATCATCCTGATCATCGAGATGAAGAGCCTGCTCATCGGCGAGGGCGCCACCGGTCCGGTGCTGACGAAGATCGTGACGGGCCTGGAGGCGGGCGCGGTGGAGCGGGTCATCCACATCCGCACGCAGTACATCGGCCCCGAGGAGCTGCTCGTCGCCGCGAAGATCGCCCTGACCGCCGGCCTGCCGCTCGAGGACGTGGCGCGCGAGATCGACGCGGCCGAGACGCGGGTCCGCGAGGCCGTGCCGGACGCACGGATGATCTACCTGGAGCCCGACCTCGACCGCACGGTGTCGGGCGCCTCGGCCCGCTGAGCGAGCCTTCCCGACCGGCCGTCCGGACGCTGATCACGGGGGTGGGCCGGCCCGTCCCGCGGTGAGCCCTAGCGGCCGCCGCGGGCGGCCCGGGCGTGCTCGTCCGCGGCCCGCGAGTAGTTCGGGTCGGTGCGCAGCCGGCTGTGCCGGGCGCTGTAGACGAAGTACACGACGATCCCGATCACCATCCAGATGAAGAACCGGATCCAGGTGTCCGCCGGCAGGTTGAGCATCAGGTAGAACGACGCCAGCGCGGCGAGGACGGGCACCACCGGCACGCCGGGGCAGCGGAACGCCCGCGGCAGGTCCGGTCGCGTGCGG